>NZ_JBWKXQ010000018.1:0-98429 GCF_059423125.1 Variovorax sp. GW531-E2
CACGCTCACGCCGATGGGGTGCCTTGCGCAGCGAAATCAAGGGGGAGCCCGAAGGGCGGAGGACATTCGCGGAGCAAGGCTCCCCGTCGGCGGGAGCGTCGCCCTGAATGTCAGGCGCTCAACCCGCCAACCCGACGTACACGTTCTGCACGTCGTCATTCGCGTCGATGGCCGCAAGAAACGCCTCGACCTCTTCCAGGTCGGCAGCACTCAGGCTCGCCGGATCAATGGGGTTCTTCGGCCGGTAGCCCAGCTTGGCCGACAGCACGGTGAAGCCCTGGGCCGGGAGCGTGCGGCTCACGAGGTCGAGGTCGGCGGGCTCGGTCAGGAACAGGGTGGTGCCGTCTTCGGCGCCCGGCTCGAAGTCCTGCGCGCCGGCTTCGATGGCGGCCACTTCGGCGTCGGCGTCCTTGCTGGCGGGCTCGGCCTCGATCATGCCGAGGTGGTCGAAGTCCCAGGAGACCGAGCCGGAGGTGCCGAGCTGGCCCTTGCGGAACAGCACGCGCATTTCAGGCGCGGTGCGGTTCACGTTGTCGGTCAGGCACTCGACCATCACGGCCACGCGGTGCGGGGCGAAGCCCTCGTACATGACGTGGTCGAAGTGCACCGCCTCGCCCGTGAGGCCGGCGCCCTTCTTGATGGCGCGGTCGAGCGTGTCCTTCGGCATCGAGACCTTGCGGGCCTGTTCGACGACCAGCCGCAGCCGCGCGTTCGAGGCCGGATCGGCGCCGTTGCGCGCGGCGATCATGATTTCCTTGGCCAGCTTGCCGAACAGCCGGCCCTTGGCATTCGCGGCCACGTCCTTGTGCTTGGCTTTCCATTGCGCGCCCATGTCTGCATTCCTTGGTGTTGTGGGGGGCGGCGAAACGCCGCAGCCCCCGAGGATGCCACGAGCCGGGGGCGGCGCCCAGCCGGCCCCCTTCCGCCGTCAGGGGCGCCGCTTCTGTTCGCCCTCCTCCGGCGCCAGGCTCACCCACAGGGCGGCGCCCACGATCAGCAGGCCGCCGGCCCAGCCCCAGGCGCCGATGCGCTCGCCCAGCCCGAGCGCCGCGATGGCCGCGCCGAACACCGGCTCGCTGCCCATGAGCAGCGACACCCGGCTCGGGCTGCTGCGCGAGGCCGCGTGGTTCTGCGCGAAAAAGGCGAACACGGTGCACAGCAGCACGAGATACGCCATGCCCCACCAGAAGCCGGCCGTGGCGGGCGGCAGGTGCCAGGCGCCGCCGCCCGACACGGCCACCAGCAACAGCGCCGCCGCGCCCAGCGCCATCACGCCCGACTGCACGGCCGTCAGCGTGAGCGCCGGCAGGTTGTGGCGGCCGGCCAGCCGGCGCGTGAGGCACACCATGACGGCGCGCAGGAAGGCAGCGGCCAGCATGAGGGCGTCGCCCCACCCCATCGACAGGTCGGCGAGCGAGGGCGCCGAGAGCAGGGCCGCGCCCACGGCCGAGAGCCCGGCCGCCCAGAACACGCGCCGCGCGGGCCGCCGGCCCAGCAGCCGCCACTCGACGAACGGCGTGATCGCCACGCACAGGCTGATGAGAAAGGCGGCGTTGCTCGCGAGGGTCAGCGACACACCGAAGGTCTCGCACAGGAAGATGGCGAGCAGGTTGGCGCCCAGCAGGCCGCCCACGGCGAGCCCCTGGCGCCATTGCGGGTCGCGCCACAGCGGCCGCAGTGCGGGCAGCAGCACGAGAAAGGTGAGGCCGAAGCGCAGCGCGACGAACTCGAGCACGGGCAATTGCTGCGTCGCCTGCTTGGCCACCGCGTAGCTGCCGCCCCAGACCGCCGCCACGAGCAGCAGCATGAGTTCGGCCGGGCCGACGCCGGCCGTCCACGACCCGCGCCCCGCCGGGACCGCACCTTGCAACGCCTTTGAATCCATACTGTCTGCCCGCGGCCCGGGGCGCCTGAAAGAAGAAGAGAAGGCGCATTGTTCCGGGCGGCACCAGGGCCGCACAGCCGTCGGCCGGAACAGGACTCTTGCGTGGTCGGAACGAATTCATTTCTCAAGGTGCTGCCCGAGATGGTCACCTTCGTGCGGGTCGCCGAACTGGGCAGCTTCTCGGCCGCGGCCGACCTGCTGGGCATCACGCCCTCGGCCGCGAGCCGGCAGGTGAAGCGGCTCGAACAGGAGATCGGCGTGCAGCTGCTGCAGCGCACCACGCGCCAGCTGCGGCTCACGGAGCCCGGCGCCGAGGCTTTTGCGCGCTGCCGCGAGCTGGTGGCGGCGGCGCAGGGCGCGATGGACATCGGCGCGCAGTTCGCGCGCACGCCCACCGGCCGGGTGCGCCTGAGCGCGCCGAAGGCCTTTGCGCGGCGCGTGCTGCATCCGCACCTGCTCGACTTCCTGCGCCGATACCCGGCGGTGGACGTGCAGCTGATCGTGGCCGACCGCGATATCGATCCGATCCGCGAAGGCGTCGACCTCGTGGTGCGGCTGACCACGGCGCCGCCCGAGGGGCTGGTGGCGCGGCGGCTGATGGCGGTCGAGCACATCCTGTGCGCCACGCCGGCCTACCTGGCACGCCACGGCGCCATCGCGCACCCGCACGACCTGCGCGCGCACAGCTGCCTGTCGCTGGGCGAGCACGAGCGCGACAACCACTGGCGCTTTCGAAAAGACGGTGAAGACGAGGTCGAGGTGGTGGTGGACGGCCGCTACGTCTGCAACCACAGCGAGATGCGGCTCGACGGCGCGCTCGCGGACCTGGGCGTGGCCTGCGTGCCGGCCTTCACGGCGCGCGAGGCGCTGGACGACGCCCGCGTGGTGCGCGTGCTGCCCGACTGGGCGCTGCAGGGCACCTACCAGGGGCACGCGTGGTTGATGTACCCGCCGAGCCGCTACCTGCCGCCCAAGTGCCGGGTGCTGGTCGAGCACCTGCTCAGCGCGGTGCCTTCCCCGTGAGCACGCGCACGGCCTCGGGCAGTGAGTGGACCTGTGGCATGAAGTGGTCGATGAGCGCGCCCAGCGCCACCGCGCAGACCACCGCGCCCAGCAGCGGCTTCCAGGTGAGCCGCACCGCCGCCATGAGCCAGCCTTCGCGCGCCACGCGCACCGCGGCGCGGGCCGACACGTAGGAGAAGGCGACTTCGATCGCCACGGCCAGCAACGCGTCCCAGCTGAAGTACAGCAGCACCAGCGAGCCCGCGCCGAGCACGACGGCCACGCACAGCAGGAAGATGGCGAGCACCGGCACGACGATGATCGCGCCTTCGTCGGCGCCGCCCGCGGCGTCGAGCGCGCCGCTGGCCACGTCGGAGAGTGCGCTGCCGCTGTCGGCGGCGTCGGGCGCGCACCCCGGATCGCCTTCCGTGGTGCCGCCCAGGTCTTCGGGCGCCTCGATCTCGGTGCGCCGCTCCACCAGCCGCTGCGCCCACCAGCGCAGCACGCACAGGTACCCGACGTAGCCCACGCCCAGCGTGACGAGGTAGCGCACGGCCAGCGACTCGACATGCAGCAGGTGCATCTGCAGCGCCGAGACGCCCCACATCAGCAGCAGCGTGAAAGTGCCGATCAGCAGGCCGTGCGTGCGCAGGCTGTGATCGCGGTGCAGGTCGCGTTCGACCTGCGTTTCCCACAGGCGCACGGAGCGCCAGTTGGAAAGAACCTTCACGTCATTCGTCGGCGGGTGCGAAGGGCACCCGCGGCGCGACCGCGCACATGAGTTCGTAGCCGACGGTGCCGGCGGCCTGCGCCACCTCGTCGATAGGCAGCACCGCGCCGGTCAGGGCCGAGCGGCCCCACAGCGTGACCTCGGCGCCGAAGGCGGCATCGGGCACGGGCGTGAGGTCGACGGTGATCATGTCCATGCTCACGCGGCCCACCATGCGGGTGCGCACGCCGTTCACCAGCACCGGGGTGCCGGTGTCGCAGTGGCGCGGGTAGCCGTCGGCATAGCCGACCGCCGCGATGCCGATGGTGAGCGGGCCCTCGGCCGCGAAGCGCGAGCCGTAGCCGATGGTGTCGCCGGCCTTCAGCGTCTGCACCGAGATGAGCCGGGTCGACAGCGTCATGGTCGGCTGCAGCTGCCAGTGCGCCGCGTCGTGCTCGGGGAAGTCGGGGGCGCTGCCGTACAGCACGATGCCGGGGCGCACCCAGTCGCCGCGCGTGCGCGGCGCGTGGCGCAGCGTGGCCGCGCTGTTGGCGATGGAGCGCTCGCCGGGCAGGTCGCGCGTGGCGCGCTCGAACACTTCGAGCTGGTGCTCGATGCCGCGCGGGCCGTCGGCGTCGCTGAAGTGCGTCATGAGCGAGATCTCGTCGACCTGCGGGAGCGCGTTCAGGCGCGTCCAGGCCGAGCCGAAGCGCTCGGGCGAGAAGCCCAGGCGGTTCATGCCGGAGTTCATCTTCAGGAACACGCGCTGCGGCTTCAGGGTCTTGTGGGCCGCAAGCATGTCGATCTGCTCGTCGCAGTGCACCGAATGCCACAGGTCCAGGCGCGAGCACAGCTCCAGGTCGCGCGCATCGAACACGCCTTCGAGCAGCAGCACCGGGCCGCGCCAGCCCAGCGCGCGCACGCGCTCGGCCTCGGCCAGGTCGAGCAGCGCAAAGCCGTCGGCGCCGCGCAAGCCCTCGAAGACACGCTCGATGCCGTGCCCGTAGGCGTTGGCCTTGACCACGGCCCAGACACGGGCGTCGACGGCCGAGCGGCGGGCGCGGTCGAGGTTGTGGCGCAGGGCGGCGGTGTGGACGGTGGCGAGAATGGGGCGCGGCATGGCGGGTGTTGGGGTGGTTTCAGACCACGTTTTAGCATCTTCGGGAATGGGGTCGAATCCCGTGGGGATGCCTGAATTCGCGTCGTACCCCCATGCTATAACCGCCCATTCGCGCCTGACGCGACACTTTTTCACTACCGCCAGCAGACCCTCTGGCCAGCCAGCCCATCGATGAAGCGCGGTTTTTACACGATCATGTCGGCCCAGTTCTTTTCGTCGCTGGCCGACCAAGCGCTTTTCGTCGTTGCCGTCGATCTCATGCGAAGTTCGGGCGCCCCCGAATGGCAGCGGGCCGCCCTGGTGCCGATCTTCGCGGTCTTCTATGTGGTGCTGGCCCCGCTGGTGGGCGCCTTTGCCGACGCACTGCCCAAGGGCAAGGTGATGTTCATCAGCAACGCGATCAAGGTCGTGGGCTGCCTGATGATGCTGTTCGGCTCGCACCCGCTGCTGTCGTATTCCATCGTGGGCCTGGGCGCCGCGGCCTACTCGCCGGCCAAGTACGGCATCCTCACCGAGCTGCTGCCGTCGTCGCAGCTGGTCAAGGCCAACGGCTGGATCGAAGGGCTGACCATCGCCTCGATCCTGCTGGGCATCGTGCTCGGCGGCATGCTGGTGGGCCATGCGGTGTCCAGCCAGCTGCTGCTGATCGACCTGCCCTTCATCGACACCGGCATCGACTCGCCGGCCGAAGCCGCCATTGCGGTGCTGATCTTCGTCTACGTGCTCGCGGCCTGGTTCAACACCCGCATCCCGCACACCGGCGTCGAGATGCGCCCGCTGCGCTCCAACCCCGAGCAGAGCATGGTGCGCAACCTGGCCGGCCTGCTGCCCGACTTCTGGCATTGCAACGCCCGCCTGTGGCGCGACCGGCTGGGCCAGATCTCGCTGGCGACCACCACGCTGTTCTGGGGCGCGGGCGGCAACCTCAAGTACATCGTGCTGGCCTGGGCCGCCGTGGCGCTCGAATACAACACCACCCAGGCCTCGGCGCTGACCGGCGTGGTCACCATCGGCACCGCGGTGGGCGCCATCGTGGCCTCGATGTACATGCGGCTGGACATGGCCACGCGCGTGATCCCGATGGGCATCGCGATGGGCCTGATGGTGATCTGCATGAACTTCATCGGCAACGTCTGGCTGGCGGTGCCGTTCCTGATCATCCTGGGCGGCCTGGGCGGCTTCCTGGTGGTGCCGATGAACGCGCTGCTGCAGCACCGCGGCCACAACCTGATGGGCGCGGGCCGCTCCATCGCCGTGCAGAACTTCAACGAGCAGGCCTGCATTCTTCTGCTGGGCGGCTTCTACAGCGTGTGCACGGGCCTGGGCCTGTCGGCCTACGGCGCGATCAGCGCCTTCGGCCTCGTGGTGGCAGGCTGCATGTGGATCATCAAGCGCTGGCACGAGAACAACCTCAAGAAGTATCCTGAGGAAGTCGAGCACCTCCTCGCGATCGCCCGCAGCGACAAGCACCACTGATTTCGCGCGACCGCGTTGGTGCAATGGCCGGCGCGCCGAGCGCCCCCACTCCAACGCCCCATGCCCGCCCTCGCCCTGATGTTCAACGCCTTCGTGTGGGGCGTGTCCTGGATTCCGTTCCGCCAGATCGCCAGCCACGGCCTGCATCCACTGTGGACCACCTGCCTGATCTACCTCGTCATCGCCACGGCGATGGGCCTCGTGCGCCGGCACGCCTGGAAGGCCTTCGCCACGTTCCCGATGCTGGTGGCGCTGGGCCTGGCGGCGGGCTTCACCAACGTGGGCTTCAACTGGGCCGTCACGCAGGGCGACGTGGTGCGCGTGGTGCTGCTGTTCTACCTGATGCCGCTGTGGAGCGTGCTGCTGGCCTGGCTGCTGCTGGGCGAGCGGCCCACGGGCGGCGCGCTGATGCGCGTGGCGCTGGCGCTCACGGGCGTGGTGGTGGTGCTGAAGGCGCCGGGCACCGACTGGCCGGTGCCCTCGAGCCTGCCCGACTGGCTGGGCGTGGCGGCGGGCTTCGGCTTTGCCGTGACCAACATCGTGCTGCGCCACCTGCGGCATGCGCCGGGCGAGTCGCGTGCGCTGGCGATGTTCTGGGGTTGCACCGTGGTGGCGGGCGTCGGCGCGGTGAGCGGCACCGCGTTCGGCGGCATCGATTCACCGCTGCTCGCTTCGCCCGGCTGGCTGGGCTGGGCCGCGCTGCTGGGCACGGGCTTCATCGTCGCCAACGTGTGCCTGCAGTACGGCGCGCCCAAGCTGGCGGCCAGCGCGACCTCTGTGATCATGCTGTCGGAAGTGCTGTTCGCCAGCGTCTCGTCGGTGGCGCTGGGCGCGTCCACCATGAACTCGCGCATCCTGGTCGGCGGCGCGCTGATCGTGCTGGGTGCGGTGTGGTCGGCGTTTGCGCGAACCCCGCCCGCGCGCGATGATGGCGTTTCCGCGTCCACCTGAGGAGCTCTCTCCATGACCAGCGTCTACGACTTCCAGGCCACCCGCATCGACGGCAAGCCGGTGAAGCTCTCGACCTTCCGCGGCAAGGTGCTGCTGATCGTCAATACGGCGAGCAATTGCGGCTTCACGCCGCAGTTCGAAGGCCTGGAAGCGCTGCACGAAAAGTACGCCGGCCAGGGCCTCGCGGTGCTGGGCTTTCCCTCCAACCAGTTCGGCGGGCAGGACCCGGGCACCAACGAGGAAATCGGCGCCTTCTGCATGACCAACTACGGCGTGAGCTTCCCGATGATGGAGAAGATCGACGTCAACGGCAGCAACGCGCTGCCGCTGTACCAGTGGCTCACCAAGGAAAAGCCCGGCCTGCTGGGCAGCACGGCCATCAAGTGGAACTTCACCAAGTTCCTGGTCGGGCGCGACGGCGCGGTGCTCAAGCGCTATGCGCCGCTGGACACGCCGGCTTCGCTCACGCGCGACATCGAGGCGGCGCTGGCCGCCGGCTGAGTTCAGAAGCGGAAATCGGCGCTCTTCGGCGCGCCGCCGACCGTCACGGTCTGGCTTTTTGTCTCGCCCGTCGACGTGCTCACGTCGATCACATAGCGCCCCGCCGGCACGTCGATGAGGCACACCGGGCCGGTGGCGGTGAAGGCCATGGCAGCGGACGAATTCGCGTCGCCGCCCTTGATCGCGACGTTCAGGTTGGCCAGGTAGGCGCCGTCGGCGCGCGCGAACAGCAGCGACAGCGGGTGGTTCTTCATGGCGGCGCGCATGGCGTTCGACTCGTCGGAGCCGATGCCGCCGCACACGTAGCGCGTGGTGCCGATGCCCTGCCAGGGCGGCAGGGCCGAGGGCGGCTGCTGCGCCTGCGCGGCGACGGTGCCTGCGATGCAGGCGGCGGCCAGCAACGCACGGCGCAGCGGAAATGCAGAAACGAAAGACATGGCACGAACTCCTTGCAGCGTCTTCGGCTCGCCATGATGCGCCCCGAACGCGCGGTGCGCACGTCGGACGGCAGCGTGCCCTGCCGTGCGCGCGCGCCCTACCCTGCCGGCGGCTGCAGCGCCGCGTCGAGCAGCTCGACCCAGTGCCGCACGGGCGTGTCGCCGCTGCCGCTTTGCAGGTGCGTGATGCAGCCGATGTTGGCCGAGGCGATGGTCGTGGGCTGCAGCTGCTTCAGGTGGCCGAGCTTGCGGTCGCGCAGCGGGTAGGCCAGCTCGGGCTGCAGCACCGAGTAGGTGCCGGCCGAGCCGCAGCACAGGTGCGATTCGTTCATCGCCACGCGCACGTCGAAACCGAGCGCGCGCAGGTGCGTCTCGACGCCGCCGCGCAGCTTCTGGCCGTGCTGCAGCGTGCAGGGCGGGTGGTAGGCGACCACGCCTTCGGGCGCGCGCACGCGGCCCTGCAGCGCGGGCACGAGCTCGGGCAGCAGCTCGCTCAGGTCGCGCGTGAGGGCGCTGATGCGCGCGGCCTTGGCGGCATAGGCCGCGTCGTGCTGCAGCAGGTGGCCGTACTCGCGCACAGTGACGCCGCAGCCCGAGGCGTTCATCACGATCGCCTCGACCTTGTTGCCTTCGACGAAAGGCCACCATGCGTCGATGTTGGCGCGCATCTGCGCCTTGCCGCCCTCCTGGTCGTTGAGGTGGAACTTCACCGCGCCGCAGCAGCCCGCCTTGGGCGCAATCACCGCTTGAATACCGGCGGCGTCGAGCACGCGCGCGGTGGCGCTGTTGATGTTCGGCGCCATCGACGGCTGCACGCAGCCTGCGAGCATCAGCACCTTGCGCGCATGCGTGGCGGTGGGCCAGCGGCCAGCGTCCTGCTTGGCGGGCACCTTGGCCTTCAGCCCTTCGGGCAGCAGGCCGCGCACCGACTGGCCCAGCGCCATCGCGGGGCCGAACAGCGGCGACGGCAGCGCTTCCTTCAGCAGCCAGCGCGTGGCCGACTCCATGGCGGGGCGCGGCACTTTCTCGTCGACGATCTTGCGGCCGATGTCGACTAGGTTCCCGTACTGCACGCCGCTCGGGCAGGTGCTCTCGCAGTTGCGGCAGGTGAGGCAGCGGTCCAGGTGCAGCTGCGTGCTGCGCGTGGGCGCATGGCCTTCGAGCACCTGCTTGATAAGGTAGATGCGCCCGCGCGGCCCGTCGAGCTCGTCGCCGAGCAGCTGGTAGGTCGGGCAGGTGGCGGTGCAGAAGCCGCAGTGCACGCACTTGCGCAGGATGGCTTCGGCTTCGCGGCCCGCGTCGGTGTCGCGGAATTCGGGGGCTAGTTCGGTTTGCATCGCGGGGTGTCGTTTCTTTTTTATTGGTCGCCTGCGAAGAGCCGGCCGCGGTCGAAGACCCCGTGCGGATCGAACTCCTGCATCAGCGCGCGATGGATGCGCGCCACCGGCGCACTCAGCGCGTCGAAGCGCCGCACGTCGCAGTCAGCCGCTTGCGCCGCGGGCACACGGAACAGCGTGGCATGGCCACCCGCTGCGTGCGCGGCCTCGCGCAGGCGCGCCGCCTGCGCGGGCGGCGCGAGGTACCAGCGCTGCCCGCCGTGCCACTCGACCAGCGGCGCGGCGCAGCCCTCGATGGCGATCACCGGCGCGGTCTGCGGCACCGACAGCCGCCACAGCGCCAGCGACCCGGCTTCGTCGAGTGCGAACCACGGCATGCGCTGGTCGCGCAGCGCGGCCCAGCCGGCGGCCGCGCGCACCGGGTCCTGGCGTTCGCCGCCGAGCTGCGCGCAGGCGGCTTCGACGGCCGCCACGGCGCCGCGCAGCCGCAGGCGCAGCACGCCCGCGCCGGGCGCGTGTTCGAACCAGCTGCTCGCGTTCAGCGGCAGCGGGCGCCCGCCCCATTCGTTGAGCAGGCGCAGCGCATCGGCCTGGCTGCAGGCGAAGGCGAGCGTGGCCTCGGCGGGCACCACGGGCAGCACCTTGAGGCTCACTTCGGCGATCACGCCCAGCGTGCCGAGCGAACCCGCCAGCACGCGCGAGACGTCGTAGCCGGCGACGTTCTTCATCACCTGGCCGCCGAAGCTCAGCACCTCGGCGCGGCCGTTGATGAGCGTGGCGCCGAGCACGTAGTCGCGCACCGCGCCCACGCTGGCGCGCGACGGGCCGCTGAGGCCGGCGGCGACCATGCCGCCCACCGTGCCGCCTGCCTCGAAGCACGGCGGCTCGAACGGCAGGCACTGGCCTTGTTCGGCGAGGGCGGCTTCGAGTTCGGCCAGCGGCGTGCCGGCGCGCACGGTGACGACCAGTTCGCTCGGCTCGTAGCTCGTGATGCCGGCGAGCGCGCGCAGGTCGAGCAACTCGCCGCGCGGTGGCTGGCCATAAAAATCCTTGGTGCCACCGCCGCGCAGGCGCAGCGATGTGGCATCGGCCGCGGCGGCGCGCACGCGCTCGACGACCTGCTGGAGGGCGGTATCCGTGTTCATGAAGCTCTCAGAATCTCGGCAGGTCGGGATGCGCCAGCCGGCCGCCGCGCACCACTTCCTTGCCGTACTCGGCGCAGCGCTGCAGCGTGGGAATCACCTTGCCGGGGTTGAGCAGCCCGGCGGGGTCGAAGGCGCGCTTGATGCCGAACATCTGCTCGTTCTCGGCCGCGGTGAACTGCACGCACATGCTGTTGAGCTTTTCCACGCCCACGCCGTGCTCGCCCGAGACGGTGCCGCCCATGGCGACGCTGGTCTCGAGGATGTCGGCGCCGAACAGCTCGCAGCGGTGCAGCTCGTCGGGATCGTTGGCATCGAACAGCACCAGCGGATGCAGGTTGCCGTCACCCGCGTGGAACACGTTGCAGCAGCGCAGGTTGTATTTCTTCTCCATCTCCTGGATCGCCAGCAGGATGTCGGCGAGCCGCTTGCGCGGGATGGTGGAGTCCAGGCACATGTAGTCGGGGCTGATGCGGCCCGACGCCGGAAAGGCGTTCTTGCGCCCGCTCCAGAATTTCATGCGCTCGTCTTCGCTGGTGCTCACGGCGATGGCGGTGGCACCGCAGCCGCGCAGCACGTCGGTCATGCGGCCGATTTCTTCTTCGACCTCTTCCGGCGTGCCGTCCGATTCGCACAGCAGGATGGCCGCGGCATCGAGGTCGTAGCCTGCGTGCACGAAGTCTTCGACGGCGGCGGTCATGGGCTTGTCCATCATCTCCAGGCCGGCCGGGATGATGCCCGCCGCAATCACCGCCGCGACCGCGTCGCCGGCTTTGCGCACGTCGTCGAAGCTGGCCATGATGCAGCGCGCCAGCTGCGGCTTGGGCACGAGCTTCACCGTGACCTCGGTGGTCACGGCCAGCATGCCTTCGCTGCCGATGGCCAGCGCGAGCAGGTCGAGCCCCGGCGCATCGAGCGCCTCGCCGCCGAATTCGATCGCGTCGCCTTCGGCCGTGAAGCCGCGCACGCGCAGCACGTTGTGCAGCGTGAGGCCGTACTTCAGGCAATGCACGCCGCCCGAGTTCTCGGCCACGTTGCCGCCGATGGTGCAGGCGATCTGGCTCGACGGATCGGGCGCGTAGTACAGGTTGAAGGGCGCGGCGGCCTCGCTGATCGCGAGGTTGCGCACGCCGCACTGCACGACGGCCGTGCGGCTCGCGGGGTCGACCTTCAGGATGCGGTTGAACTTGGCCAGCGACAGCGTCACGCCCAGCGCGTGCGGCATGGCACCGCCCGAGAGCCCGGTGCCCGCGCCGCGCGCCACCACGGGCACGGCCAGCGCATGGCAGGCGCGCAGCACGGCGGCCACCTGCGCCTCGGTCTCGGGCAAGGCCACCACCAGCGGGCGCTGGCGGTAGGCCGTGAGGCCGTCGCACTCGTAGGGCGTGGTGTCCTCGGCGTGCCAGATGAGCGCATGCGCGGGCAGGTGCGCCTGCAGCGCCCGCACCACCTGCGCCTGGCGCTCCGCCTTCGACAGCTGCGTGTGCTGGTCGGTCGTGACGGGAGCATTCATGGCGGGAACAACTTTCAGCGGACGACCATCAGGGTGAATGGCCACACATAGGCCTGCAGCGTCACGTACAGGCCGACCAGCGAGGCCAGCGCGATCGAGTGGAAGAACACGTAGCGCAGGATGTCGCCTTCGTGATTGAACCACCGCGTGGCGGTGGAGGCCACCACGATCGACTGGGCGTCGATCATCTTACCCATCACGCCGCCCGAGCTGTTGGCCGCGCCCATGAGGTTGGGCGCCAGGCCCAGCTGCTCGGCCGCGACCTTCTGCATGCCGCCGAAGAGCACGTTCGAGGCGGTGTCGGAGCCCGTCATGGCCACGCCGATCCAGCCCATGAGCGTGCCGAAGAAGGGATAGAACACGCCGGTGTTGGCGAAGGCCAGGCCCAGCGTGGTGTCGGTGCCCGAGTAGCGCGTGAGCGTGCCCAGCGCGAGCATCAGCACGATGGTCATGAGCGAGTAGCGCACCATCCAGAGCGTGCGCACGAAGGTGCGCACGATCTCGACGGGGTTGTACTTCATGAACAGCGCGCTCACGATCGCCGACAAGAGGATGCCGGTGCCCGTGGCCGACAGCAGGTTCAGCACGTACACCGCGCCTTCCTTGGTGGGCGCGGTGACCACCGGCGGCATCTTCTCGATCAGGTTGTGCAGCCCGCCCATCGGGAACGAGGGCGCGAAGACGCCGTTGAGCGCGGTCTTCACCGACGGCAGGCCCCAGATGAAGACGAACACCGAGAGGATCACCCAGGGCATCCACGCGCGCACCAGCGCTTCGCGGCTGTGCACGACGATGGCGGCCGGCGGCTTGGCCTCGTGCGCGCTCACGTCCTTGCCGCGCAGCGAGGGCGAGCGCCACACGTTCTTGGGCTGCCACACGCGCAGGAACAGCACCAGGCTGGCCATCGACACGATGGCCGCGATGATGTCGACCAGCTCGGGACCGATGAAGTTCGACACCAGGTACTGCGGCACCGCGAACGACACGCCCGTGACCAGGATGGCGGGCCACACTTCCATCATCGCCTTGCGTCCGGCGAAGGCCCACACCAGCCAGAACGGCACCAGCAGCGAGAAGAACGGCAGCTGCCGCCCGATCATCGCGGTGACTTCCATCAGGTCGTAGCCGTGCACCTTGGCCAGCGTGATCACCGGCGTGCCGAGCGCGCCGAAAGCGACCGGCGCGGTGTTGGCGATCAGCGAGAGGCCCGAGGCGGCCAGCGGCGAGAAGCCCAGGCCGATCAGGATGCCGGCCGTGACCGCCACCGGCGTGCCGAAGCCCGCCGCGCCCTCGAAGAACGCGCCGAAGCAGAAGGCGATCAGCAGCAGCTGGATGCGGCGGTCTTCGGTGATGCCCGAGAGCGAGTCCTGCAGCACCTTGAAGCTGCCGTTCTGTTCGGCCAGCTGCTGCAGGAAGATGATGTTCAGCACGATCCAGCCGATCGGCAGCAGGCCCGTGAAGCCGCCGAACAGCGCGGCGCGCCCGGCCATCTCGGCCGGCATGCCGTAGGCGAACACGGCGACGGCCAGCGCCGCCAGCAGGCCCAGGCCGGCGGCGATGTGGGCCTTGATGTGGAAGAAACCGAGGCACGCGAGCATCACCACCACCGGGATCGCGGCGAGCGCGGTGGAAATGATCATGTTGCCGAACGGGTCGTAGATCTGCTGCCAGGTCATGCGTTGTCTCCGGGGAGGCTGTTGTTGTGCCCCGCACTCTAGGGAGAAGCGCGCCGTCCGGATTGAAGGTTTTTTGCCCGGACCTTGATAAAAATTTGTCGGGCCGGCGTGTCGGTCAGTGCAGCGTCTGAACGATCCAGTCGACGAAGGCCGCGCACTCCCAGCGCTCCAGCGTGCCCGGCTGCCAGCAGATGTAGTGGCGGTGCGGCGAGGGCACGGGCCGCTCCGACAGCGCCACCAGCCGCCCCGATTCGAACCAGGCGGCGCCCAGCTTCTGTCGCACCAGCGCCACGCCGAAGCCGCTGGCGGCCGCGTCGTAGACCAGGCCCAGGTCGTTGAACTGCGCGCCCAGGTGCGGCTCGGGCTGGTCGATGCCGCAGCTCGCGAACCAGGTGCCCCAGGGCTCGAGCGGGCTGCGGATCAGCCGCGCGCTGGCGATCTCGGCCGCGGTGCGAAAACCGTCGAAGGGCCCGAACTCGTTCAGGTAGCTCGGGCTGCAGGCGGGCACCACGTCCTCGGCGATGAGCAGGCGGTGCTCGCAGTCGGCGTACGCGCCGATGCCGTAGCGCACCTGCAGGTCGGTCTGCTCGGCCGTGACGTCGAGCAGCGGGATCGACACATGCAGCGCCAGCTCGATGTCGGGGTAGATGTTGCGAAAGAGCTCCAGCCGCGGCATCAGGAACTGGCGGCTGAAGGTGGGCGTGACGGCCACGCTCAGGCGCGGTGCGCGCAGCGCCGCGTCACGGCTGCCGGGCGTGGCCTGCTGCAGCGCGGCCAGGCCGACGCGCACGTTCGCCAGGTAGGCCGCGCCATCGGCCGTGAGGCTGAAGTCGCTGCGCCCGAAGAGCTTGAAGCCCACGTGCGCCTCGAGCTGGCGGATGCGGTGGCTCACGGCGCTGGCCGTCACGCACAGCTCGTCGGCCGCGCGGCCCGCATGCCGCAGGCGCGCGACGGCCTCGAAGGTCAGCAGGCATTGGATCGGGGGGATGTGGTGCAGAGCCATCCTCGGCAGCGGACCGACTCAGTCTTCGAAGAAATTCACCGGCAGGCCCGGCGTGTCAACGCGCATCGAGAGCACGGTGCCCGAGGCCGGGCGCTGCACCAGCTCGTCGGCCGGGCGGCCCTTGCGCCCGCTGGTGACGAACAGGGTGCGCAGGTCGTCGCCGCCGAAGCAGGGCATGGTCGGGCACTGCACCGGCACCGCGATGGCGGCCACGCGCTCGCCCGTGGGCGCAAAGCGCAGCAGCTGCGCGCCTTCGAACATCGCGACCCAGTAGTGGCCGGCGGCGTCGACGGTGGCGCCGTCGGGGCGGCCGTCGTAGTGCGTGGGCGTGCTGGGTACCCAGCCCGCGGGCTTGGGGTCGAACTGCTGGAACACGCGCGCATGCGACAGCGTGTTGGCCTCGGCGTCCCAGTCCCAGGCGCGCACCACGTGCGCGGCTGTGTCGGCCCAGTAGAGCGTACGGTTGTCGGGCGAGAACGCCAGGCCGTTGGCGGTGGTGACATGCTCCAGCATCGACGTGATGGTGGGCGAGACGTCTCCGGGGCGCGCGTCGAAGCAGTAGAGCGCGGCGTTGGCGCGGTCCTTGGCCTCGTTGAGCGAGCCGGCCCAGAAGCGGCCGAGCGCGTCGCACTTGCCGTCGTTGAAGCGCATGGTGCGCACGTCGTGCTCCGCGCGCGCCATGGCGACGAGGCTGCCGCCCCACTCGCGGGCCCGGTAGATGCCGTCGCGCAGCGCGATCACGAGGCCGCCCGTGCGTGCCGGCGCCATGCAGCCGGGCTCGGTGGGCAGCGCCCAGCGCTCGACCGTGGCCGTGGGCGAACCGATCTCGCCGCGCGTGCGCAGCACGGCGCGGCCCGGGATGTCGAGCCAGTAGAGCGCGCGTTCGTGCGGATGCCAGAACGGTGATTCACCCAGCTCGCAGAGGCTGTCTTCGATGGAGGTCCACATGGTGGGGCGATTGTGCCCCCGGCCACGCGGGCCGCGGGCAAAAAAAAGCCCGCTGACGCCGAAGCGCTCGCGGGCTGAACATCCAAAGGAGACTCGCCTGAAAAAACCGGGAGCTGTTGTTCTTCTTTGTATCGAAAAGGGTGGTGGTGGTCTTGGAGGAGCGGGGGCCGGCGCCGTGCCGGACCACCCGCTGTCTGTGTGCGAATCAGCGGTTGTAAGCCGTTTCGCCGTGGGACGAGATGTCGAGGCCTTCGCGCTCTTCTTCTTCCGACACACGCAGGCCCAGGGTCAGGTCGGCGATCTTGTAGGCGATGAACGCAACCACGCCGGACCACACGATGGTGAACAGCACGCTCTTGACCTGGATCCAGACCTGCGCGCCCATCGAGAAGGTGTCGGGCGTCAGGCCGCCGGTGCCGCCCAGGCCCTTGGCAGCGAACACGCCGGTCAGGATGGCACCCAGGATGCCGCCCACGCCGTGCACGCCGAACACGTCGAACGCGTCGTCCGCGCCGAGCATGCGCTTGAGACCGCCCACGCCCCACAGGCAGACCAGGCCGGCCAGCAAGCCCATCACGATCGAGCCCATCGGGCCGACGAAACCGGCGGCGGGCGTGACAGCCACGAGGCCGGCCACGGCACCGGATGCAGCGCCCAGCATCGAGGCCTTGCCCTTGTGCAGGCTCTCACCCAGGATCCACGACAGGGCCGCGGCGGCGGTGGCGAGCACCGTGTTCACGAAGGCCAGGCCGGCAGCCGCGTTGGCCGCACCTGCCGAGCCGGCGTTGAAGCCGAACCAGCCGACCCACAGCAGCGAGGCGCCGACCATGGTGAGCGTGAGCGAGTGCGGCGTGAAGGCTTCCTTGCCGTAGCCCACGCGCTTGCCGACCATGTAGGCACCGACCAGGCCGGCGATACCGGCGTTGATGTGCACCACGGTGCCGCCGGCGAAGTCGAGCGCGCCGTCCTTGCCCAGCAGGCCGCCGCCCCACACGATGTGGGCCATGGGCACGTAGCTGAAGGTGAACCAGATCACCGAGAACAGCAGCACGGCCGAGAACTTGGCGCGTTCTGCAAAAGCGCCGACGATCAGCGCCACGGTGATGGCCGCGAAGGTGCCCTGGAAGGCGAAGAACACGTATTCGGGGATCGTGGTCAACGCGCCGAAGGTCTCCTGCGTGATGCCCTTCATGAAGATCTTGTCGAAGCTTCCGAAGAAGTTGCCGTCGCCTGTGAAGGCCAGGCTGTAGCCGTAGATGGCCCACAGCAGGCTGATGAGCGAGAAGATCACGAAGACCTGCATCAGCACCGACAGCATGTTCTTGGAGCGGCCCAGGCCGCCGTAGAACAGCGCCAGGCCGGGGATGGTCATCAGGATCACGAGCAGGGTCGAGGTGAGCATCCAGGCGGTGTCGCCGGAGTCGACCTTGGGCGCGGGGGCAGCGGCCGGTGCGGCGGGCGCGGCCTCGGCGGCTGCGGGTGCCGCAGCCGCTGCAGGAGCGGGCGCAGCTGCGGCAGGTGCAGCAGGTGCCGATGCAGCCGGTGCCTCAGGGGTGGCGGCGGGTGCCTGGGCCAGCGCCGAAGTACCGGCGACGAAGACGCTCAAGCCGAGCGCAAGAGAGACAAGAAGTTTTTTCATAGTCGTTGTTCTTTCGGGCCAGGACTCGATCAGAGGGCTTCGCGGCCCGTTTCGCCGGTGCGGATGCGCACGACCTGTTCGAGGTTGTAGACAAAGATCTTGCCGTCGCCGATCTTCCCGGTGCGCGCGGCGCCTTCCACGGCCTCGATCACGCGGTCGACCAGCTCGTCGGAGATGGCCGCCTCGATCTTCACCTTGGGCAGGAAGTCGACCACGTACTCGGCGCCGCGGTACAGCTCGGTGTGGCCCTTCTGGCGACCGAAGCCCTTCACTTCCGTGACGGTGATGCCCTGCACGCCGATGGCCGAGAGTGCTTCGCGCACCTCGTCGAGCTTGAACGGTTTGATGATGGCTGTGACCAGCTTCATGATGAGTTGCTCCTTCTGGATGGATGAAAGGCGGCGCGGCAACGTGGGCCGCGCCTGGTTGTTGTGTCGATTACAGCGTCTTCGTCAGCGTGAGGATGAAGCGTGCCTTGTTGGGCGAGTAGTAGGTGGTGCCGAAGGTGCCGAAGTCGGGGATCTCGATGCCCGGGTAGGCCACGACCTGGTAGTTGGCCTTCTTGTTGGCGCCCTGCACCGAGCCCGTGAGCGTCAGGCCGCTGCCGAAGTCGTAGGTGGCGCCGATGTTGTAGTCCACGTAGCTCTTGTAGCCCAGGCTGCGGATGTCGCTGGACATGTTGGTGAAGCCGACGGCGGCCTTGAGCGTGACCTTGGGCACGATCTCCTTGCTGTAGGCCAGGTTCAGGTAGCCGGTGTTGCGGCCCTTCAGGCCCGAGCCGGTCTTGGCGCCGGCGTAGCCGAAATAGTCCTTGGACACCGTGTGCGAGTACTTGGCCGTGAACGAGCCGAAGCTGTCGTTGGCGTAGGTGGCGCCCACGTACAGCTCGGTGGTGTTGCCCACCGAGTTGCCCGGGTAGATGTAGGTGAGCGCACCGACGTCCATGTCGACCGGGCCGGCCTTGAACTTGTAGCCGCCGTACAGGTCGCTCTCGATGCTGTTGCCCTTGAGCCAGTTGACGCTGGAGTTCCAGTTGCCGATGTAGAAGCCGCTGTCGCCGAAGGCGTAGTCGAAGCCGCCCTGGATGGCGGGCTTGAAGCCCTTGGTCTTGGCGTAGTCGTTCTTGCCGATCATGTCCTGGTCCTGGCCGCGGAACTTGTAGTTCGTGGTCAGCGAGACATTGCCCGTGAGCAGGGGCGCGGGCGCCGGTGCGGCGGCGTCGGCGGCCTGGGCCATGGCGGCGCCCGAGGCGGTCAGTGCAGTGGCCAGAACGATCAACGCCTGGGCGGCGGTACGGTGCGTCATCAGGGAACTCCTCGCAAGTGTGTTGTTGGACCTGAGCACCCTCAAAGCAGGGAGCGTGCCAAACTGCACGAATACCGCTCCGGCCAGAGGGCGCAGGTGTCCGGCGATGAGCGCCAAATCGTTACAAGCCCTGTTTCCGGCAGTTGCACACGCTTGCACGCTGCACGGTCCTGGGCTTGCACGTCGCAGGCGCACCAACTTGGGGAGAGGGAGAAAAATGAGTCTGTCTTTGGTGCAAAGCCGCGCCTTGCTCGGCCTGGAGGCCGCCGCCGTCACGGTCGAGGTGCATCTGTCGAACGGCCTGCCGAGCTTCACGCTGGTCGGGCTGGCCGAGACCGAGGTCAAGGAGGCGCGCGAGCGCGTGCGCTCGGCGATCCAGAACGCCGGGCTCGAATTTCCGACCAACAAGAAGATCGTCGTCAACCTCGCCCCGGCCGATCTGCCGAAGGACTCGGGCCGCTTCGACCTGCCCATCGCGCTGGGCATCCTCGCGGCCAGCGGGCAGATCGAGAACGCCCGGCTGGCCGGCCACGAGTTCGCCGGCGAGCTGTCGCTGTCGGGCGAACTGCGCCCAGTGCGCGGCGCGCTCGCGATGGCCGTGGCCACCTACACCCAGGGCACGGCCGTGCGGCTGGTGCTGCCCCTGGACAGCGCCCAGGAGGCCGCGCTGGTGCCCGGTGCGCAGGTGTACGGCGCCCGGCACCTGCTCGACGTGGTGCGCCAGTTCGTCGCCAGCGGCGGCGGGCCGGTCGACGCGAGCGACGACGGCTGGACCCGCGTGCGCGCCGCGCCCGGCGACGGCGCCCCGCGCTATGCCGACCTGGCCGACGTCAAGGGCCACACCGGCGCCAAACGCGCCCTCGAGATCGCCGCGGCCGGCGGCCACAGCCTGCTGATGGTGGGCGAGCCGGGCTCGGGCAAGTCGATGCTGGCGCACCGCTTCGCCGGCCTGCTGCCGCCGATGAACGTGGACGAAGCGCTGGAGAGCGCGGCCATCGCCAGCCTCGACGGCCGGCTGGCGCCCGAGCGCTGGATGAGCCGCCCGACGGCCACGCCGCACCACACGGCGAGCGCGGTGGCGCTGGTGGGCGGCGGCTCGCCGCCGCGGCCGGGCGAGATCTCGCGCGCGCACCATGGCGTGCTGTTTTTGGTTATGTGCAACGCGAAAAATCACCAGCTGCAATATCAGGAGTGCAATTCCGGATAGAATTTGATACATATCGTCAAATCAAAAAACATTGACTCAACGTAGCTTCGTCGTCGCGTACTCAAAGCCCGATGGCGCCTTTGCGGCGCGGTATCCAGCCCTGGCCGGCATGCCGTTCATCTTGGACTCGAGGCCTGGACTTCATCGCCTCGCAAGCACCTACCTCATCGATCGAGGCCTCGGTCTCTGGGGCCCACGACAGCAACCGGGCGAGGACGTCGGGCGTATCCCGTCCCGGAAATCGATGCATAGCTACGCGCAGTGGCTCGCGAACTTCCTGGAATGGACGGAACGTCGCGGCATCGACGTGACCACCTGCAGCTACTCAGCGCATGTCCAGGGTCGCTACCAGGCAGAAATGCTCGCTGGAACCTGGTCTCGCGACGGTCGAGCGCGCAAACCGAACACCGTCAACCTGCGAGTGCAACAGGCATGCGACTTCTTGAACTGGATGGTCGCGCGCGGGCACCGAGGGGCGTTCTCAGTGCCCTACGAGACAGCTTGGCTGAAGATCGGCACTGCCATCAGCTCGGTCGGTCACCTCAGCAAAGAAGTGCTCGTCCGAAAAGGGAAGGTCCGCTCTGAAGCCAAGAGGTTGCGCCTGCCGCCCGACGAGCAAGTCCGAGCTTGGCTTGCCAGTATCTATGAGCGATACGGCGCCACCTGCGGACTGATGTGCGAGTGCATCTTGCTCACCGCGATGCGCCGCGAGGAGGTGGTCTGCTTTCGGACTGACACGCTGCCCGAAGATCCGCGGCAATGGCACATCGCGAACCCGCAGGCCCCGACATCCGAGCAGCAAGTTCGACTGACCATCCAATACGGCGCCAAGGGCAAGACCTTTGGAGTTGACCACGACGACAAGATCGGTCCTTCCAGGACTCTTCTCATGCCGTTGATCTTGGCGAAGAAGTTGGACGACTACCGGAGAGGCCCACGCAACGGAGCCATCAAGAGGCGGCTCGCCGGAGTGACAGGAAAGGAAGCTCGCCTCGCGCGAGCCGCGAGCGCAGTGCATTTGTTCCTACGCGAGGACGACGGAGAGCGCTTCAGCGGCAAGAGGCTGTACGACGCGTGGGTCGGCGGAGAACTTCCAATGGAAGGTTGGTCTCCCCACCAAGGCCGGCACTGGTGGGCATGCTCAGTCCTCTGGCGCGAAATGCACCGACACGAGCACGCACACAGCTCAGGCACGGGAGAAATTGCAGCAGCCCTGCTGGAGTCGACCGCCTTGAGCGTCATCCGCCTTCAAATTCAACCTCAACTGGGACACGCGAGCGAATCGACGACGATGATCTATCTGCGCTGGGTGATGGACATGCTGGGCACACCTTTGTCTCTGGAAGGCGACTCATCGCCAAGCCCTCGAGAGGTGCCCGCCTCATGAGCATTCGCAGCAACAAGAATCCCAAGGACCATCTGCGCGGCGCCGCGACCCTCACGCTCGTCGCCCAAGAGCCATCGGTCCAAGACGCGGATTCACTTCGGTTCTGGACCAACCATCCGACGAAGAAGACTCTCGTCGACCTCACCGTGTTCAGAGACGGCCAACAATCCACGAAGGCAGGCAACGGCGGCACTCTTCGCAAGGGACCATTCAAAGGAAGACCTGAACTGATCCTGGAGATGGCGCCCGTCATCAGGGACCACGCGGCCGCGTTCGCAGAGAAATCCGTTTCCCAAATGATCGCCACGCTGCGCACCTGGTGGAGAATCCTCGACAAGCTTGAGGCCGAGATGCCTGGCGCTGCAATCACTTCGACGACTCAACTCAGCGAACTGCACAGACAACGCGCGTTACTCCAGAACACAGCAAGGCCGCAATTCACCGCCTTCCGCCAACTGGCGAGCAAGACTCGCGTCGCCCTCGGGTTGAAGCCGCTCTATTGGCTGCCACCGGAACCGCCGACCCGCACCCGGAAGCTCCCGCCTCAGTGGCAGACGGATCTCGTTCGACGAGAACTAAAGCACCGTTGGTTCGCGGTGTTGGATCGATGGTCCTTGGCCGAAGAGTTGCTGGCGGCAGGCAAACCTGTTGCATGCGCTGAATCACACCCCGCCGATTTCGAGGAGCAGAAGCGTTTGCTTCAGGGGTATCAGCATCTGGAGGAAACGATCGTCGCGACAGGCAGCCCCCGACCTTTTCAACTCTGGAAGAAGGTGCACACAGTTCGCAAGTATTACGAACTGGGCTACAACCATCAGGAGATGCTGGAGGGGCGATACCCGTCGGGACCGGATGTCAGGGCTGCGCTGTTGCTGTGCATGGCGACCACCGGTTGGAATCCGGCGGTCCTGCTTGGACTGAACGTCCAGGAGCCATTCATCGAAACTCACCCCAAGGATCCGACGCGCTACATCCTTCGCGGCTACAAGGCCCGGGCTGGCGGCACCGAACAGATTTCAGAAGGCCTCATCAAGACCCAAGGAAGCGCAGCCACCGTCATCAAGACCCTGATTGAGCGGACCGCGCCGCTTCGAGCTCAGTTGGTGGCTCAGGCCAAGGAACTTCGCCAGCAGCACGATGCCGCCGCCCCTGCCGATAGGGACGCCATCGCAGCCGAGATCGAAAGCATCGAGGAAGGAATTCGATCTCCTTGGCTCTATGTCTCCGCCGTTCTGACGGGAATCCACTGGCTGACGAACTCCCGGAACGAGACAGCTGAATTCCTCAGCACGTTCATCCGAGAAATCAATCTGCGACAAGCGCCAGACCGGCAGATCGCGGACTTGAAGCCGACCGACCTGCGAGATGCCTATGCCGCCCACATCTACAACTCCAATGGTGGGTCCATTCTCGCCGTCATGAAGGCCCTGGGCCACCGACGCCTTTCTTCGACTCAGTTCTACCTGGACAACACACTGCTGAAGGAGCAACACCGCGCGCTGTACGCCACGTTCAGCACGGCACTGTGGTCGGAGATCCAAGTCCATGGTCGCGTCGATCCAACGGTGTTGGCGAAGTGGTCGCGCGACGGCATCGTGACCTCCGACGAGCGCGAACGACTCAAAGGATATCGCAACCTGATGCGCAGTCGTCTCGGGATCGGCTGCAAGGACCCGGCCCATCCGCCCCGGCGCATCTCCCCTGAATTCGAGGCAAATGGCCGAGCGCTGTGCCATGTTCAAAGATGCCTTCTTTGTACTGAGCACGCGGTCATTTTCCCGGAGAGTCTGACGGGGATCTGCAAACGTCTGGCCGAGCTTCGCCATCTCCAGTCGCGAATGAGCGTCGCATCCTTCATCCAGTCGTCCTTCGCTGAGGAGTTGGACAACGCAGAAGCCGCCCTGGCCGCGTTCCCCGAGCCCGACGTCGAGCGTCATCTGGGCGACTGGACCGAACGGATCGCCCGAGGGGCGCACAGAGTCGTCGAATTCGACGGCACAACCATGAAAGCCAACACGTGACGCTCGCGCTTGCTGTTTCATCGCATGTCCCCCCACAGGAGGACAGCACAGGTTCAGAGGACATCAGAGCCTCCCAAAACAGGGCGCTGCTCGCCTTTGAACTCGAGAGCGTCACCTCCTTGGATGAAGAACAGACGGTGGTCCTGCAGGGGATCCTGCGTCACGGGACGACTTTAGGGACATGGCACAGCCCTCCGGAATGGTTGCCGTCGGGTGCCCCCAGAGCTCGCCCCGATGTCAACATTCGTCGACGAATAGTGGCCTTCATTCCGCAGGCGCTTCGCACCGAACTCGAAGGCCGATCGAGCGCGTTGCTCTCCAGAGCTGTGCTTGTCGCAACCCACTACACCATCCTCCTTCGCATGGGACCGTCAGGCACGGGCAGGGCCATGGGGCGCCCGCTCGGCGCGAACCAGATCTTCGGCATCGTCAACTCGTACCTCCCGCAGTTGCTGGCAGTCGCTCTTCGGGTCTTGGCCGATCGCAGCAAAAGGGAGTCCGGCAGTTGGAGCGGGTTGGCTCGATACCACGGCCCCCTGCTCGAGGCCGTCAATCTGGACGACCTCGACACGCTGAGCGCAAATGCGAAACAACATGTGCTGAAGGAGTGCCACCGAATGCACATCCTCTCGGCGCAGGGCCTGTGGCAGGACTTGCCCGCGTTGGAAGGAGAAACGAGGAGTACGGTTTTGGCCGGGCCTGCTCGCTACAACCCACCAGAGGGCGCGAAGAATCCCCACCTCCCCCTGCCGGACGACTACGTGTCGCTGTTGGGCCAACGATGCCTCTGGTTGATCACGCAGCTCGCGCCGAACTTGTTCGTCCTGGGTTCTCAGTTGGAGCGCGCCTGGCATGCAACCCTTGGCAAGGGATGGGTACCCAACACCGTCCGCGAAAGGCGACGCCAGGCCGTGCGTGACATATTTTCTCGGCATGTATGGCGAGACCGCAGCGGCGCTGCTTTGGGGGATCCTCCATTCCCGCTCGCGCTTTCGAAGCCCAAGGGATTCAAAAGCAAGCTGGCTGACGATATCACCGACGAAATTCGATGGCCACCCAAGACCCACATCGACTTCATGAGCCTGGTCGGCACGGTTCAGGCGGCACATATGTGCATTGCACTGCTCAGCACGGGCGGGCGGCAATCGGAGGTGCTTGACCTCCAGCGAAATTGTGTAGAGCGTGCCGTCGACGGGCGCCAGTACGCGAATGGCAAGACGTTCAAGCTGGTCCGAAAGCTCGGCGGCGAGGCGCGGGACTGGCAACTGCCGGAGTTGGCCGTCTTGGCACTCGAGCAGCAGTCCCGCCTCGTGGCGCTCGGCGAACGGGTGGGTCTTCTGGCGCCGGATGATTCTGCGCGCCCGGGCGATACACAGTTATCCCATCTCTGGGCGCAACTTTCGGCGGCGCCGGGGGCGAGTTCGCCTTGGTTGCCAGTGACCGACATCAACAGGGTGCTGGTCAGCTTCGCCCGAAGAATTGGCCTCGAAGCGCAGCCGGGTGGACAACGCCTGCGATCGCATCGCTTCCGCAAGACCTTGGCGCGCCTCGTGGCCCTCGCCCTGACCCAGGCGCCCCGGATTCTGATGGACGTCTTCGGTCACAAGTCGATGGAGATGACGCTCTACTACATCCTGAGCGACAAGGACTTGCGCGTCGAGATCGAAGCCGTCTCGCGGGAACTGCGCGTCATGCGAGCCAAGGACGTCGTCGACAAGATGGTCGACGCCGACCTCCGAGCCTCCCAGGTCGACGACGCGGCCCTCGGTGGCTATGGCGGCTTGGCGGCCGTGTCCGTTCGCAAGTCCATCGATGTCCATCGCCAACGTGTGCATCGGCGTGGCAATGACTGGGGCACGAACAGCGCCTACGAGCTGGCAGATCTGCTCACCCTGCAGGGTCGGGCGTGGGACCAGGTCCGCGAGGGCGTCATCTGTACGAAGTTCGTCGGAGAGGCCGGCCCTTGCAACAAGAGCAAGGGTCGACCAGAACCGTCCAAGTGCCAGAGCAGTTGTTCCCACCGCCTGGAAGAGGCGTTCCTGCACAACGACGTCGATGACGCGATCAAGGAGTGCGTCTCGGCCTACGAGCGAGCCACCCTGGATGATGAATCCTTGACGGCAGCCCATTGGGCAGCGCAGATTCGAACGCACCTCGGTCGTTTTGACGACCTGCGCGAGCGATGGATGAAGAATCCGACGGCCCGCTCGGTGTGGGGCCAGGATGCAGAAGTGGAGACAGCATGAGGGACGAGCCTCCCGTCGGCAAGCGGACGTACTCGGAAGAGTCCAAGAGCCGAATGCGCGAAGCGGCGCTGGCCCGCTACGAAAGCAATGCGCAAGCGACGCATGACCGGGTTCGCGAGATGCTCAAGCTCATCCAGCAGGAGATGGCCGCGAACGGCGGCATCTACCCCCACAACAAGGGGGCAGTGTCCCTTGCCGAGGTGGCGCGTCGCTCCCAGATTCATCCCTTCACATTTCACAAGCCGCGCTATCGCGAACTCGCCGCGGAAGTCCGGGCCTGGCTCGAAGCGCTGAAGAGCGGCAACGTCGTCGGCCGCACACAGGTCCGGAAGGAACTCGGCACCCGGGTGCAGGAGTGGAAACAGTTGTACGAGGACCTACTTGAGTCTCACCGCTTGAGCGAGACGGATCTCGCCCACGCGAACATGCAGCTTGAAGAGGCTCGCAGGGAGATCGAACTGCTGCGCGAACGCCTGGCAGGACGCGCAGCGAAAGTCACGCCGATCCACCCCAAGAGTCGCTGAATGGCCCGCCCCAGTGTCATCCCCGAAGTTCGAGCCCGCCTCGAAGCCTACCTGAACGATCGAGAGGCAGAGTACCTGGGCCAGCCTGATCTCGGGCGGACAGCAACCCTGCCGACCACGCCGGACGGCAAGGTCAATGTGCGCGGGGTCGCACAGGCCGTTGGCCTGAAAACCACGCAGGAGAAGTACCTCTACGAACGGGATGAACTCAGCTCGCTGATCAACTTGGTCGCCGAAGGCCAGGGCCTGCTGCCCATTGGTTGGCGGCTCACTCAGCAAGCCGGCGACAAGGCGCTGCAAGAGCGATTGGCACGTCAGGCTCAGGCCGCCAAGGCGTCCGCACAGGCGGCGGTAGAGGCTCAAGCCGTGCAATCCGAGTTGCTTGAAAAGCTCCGCTCGGCCGTCTCCGAGATCGAAGCGCTGAGGGCGTCCAACCTGCGCTTGCAGGCCCAACTCGACGCCATCCGAGCAGGCATGTTCGTGCAGGTGCAAGATTGATCGAGCGCTTCGAGGGCATCGTGCTCGTCGAAAGGATCCTGTCTCAACTCGATGCCGGCTGCATATTTGCGGGGCGTGCAGACGACGGGCGATCCATCAGGGTCAAGTTCGCCGGACACGAGGTTCAGCCACTTCCTGGCGATTCGTTCGAAGTGCGCGGCCTTCTGTCTTCGTACCGGGACCGCTTCGGCAACGTCGTTGCGCAAGTCAGCAGCAAGCACATGACGCGCGTCATCGGCCAAGGTGACCTGCTCGGACCTTGGCTCGAACGCCTGCCCAATATCGGCGAAACACGCTCGAAGCGGCTTCTTGACGCCTTTGGGCACAGCCTGGCAGAGGTGTTGGGCGATGCGACCCGGCTTCGCGAAGTGGCCATCGTGATTGAGCCCGACAAACCTGCACTCGCCGCCAGGATTGCGGCCCAGGTCTATGCGGCCGTCGCCGAGAAGGACGGAGCGACCTCGGGCAGAGCCGCCGAGGTTGCGTTTCTGACCTTCCTGGAACGTCTCGGAATGAGGGAGGTGCGCCTTGCCAGGCAGGTGTGGCGGTTCATGGCTGGTCCCGACGCGCTGGACCGGCTGCGCCGCAATCCCTACGTGCCGGCGTGCCTCATGGAATGGAAGTCGGCCGACCACCTCGGCCAACGGCTCCTGCGAGACGACAAGGCCGGCAATCTCAAAGACCATCCGACCCGCCTTGCGGGTGCCTTAAACAGCGTCTGGAGAGAATTGCTTGGGGCGGGGGACACGGCAGCCTCCGAGGAAGTTGTCATTCAACTGTTGAGGGCCCGTGGCGTCGACCCGGGCGCTGCATTGGGCCTGGCCGAGAAGAGCGGGTTGTTGCGCCGGGCTGGCAACCTGCTTCGCGTACCTGGCGCGGCATGGCTGGAAGACCAAGTTTCCGCGGCGTTGCTCGCCCTAGAGGTCTGCCCACCTGCTGTCTCGGTCCCCACCGGGGGAGATCTCGATGCGCTGGTCCACGCTGCAGAAGTCGACGCGGGCCTGCGCCTAACCGATGAGCAGCATTCGGCGGTCGCCCGGCTCCTCGCGCTGCCGGTCGCCGCCTTGCAAGGGGGCGCCGGCGTCGGCAAGACGACGGTGATGAAGGTCCTTGCCACGGCCTGGGAGAAGTTGCGGGGCAACGTTGTCATGGGAGCTCTCGCCGGCAAGGCAGCGCTGGCACTTTCGCGCGGGGCCTCCTCGCCCAACCGTCCACGCCTGGCGTACACCATCGCCCGCCTCATTGCCATGCTCGAGCGGCAGCGCGACCACGCGGCGTCACCCGAACGCCTGTTTCCTACCTCTGACGTTCAGTTCGACCGCCGTACGCTGCTGGTGATCGACGAGGCGGGCATGATGGATACGGTGAGCCTCCACAGGCTCTTGAGTCTCCTGCCGGCCGGGGCTCGAATTCTGTTCGCGGGGGACGAAGGCCAGCTGCCGCCGGTGGGCATAGGCCGGATCTTCCACGACATCGTCGCTGAGGCATCTCGCGTCGCGCACCTCACGAAGGTTCTTCGACAGGCCTGCGACAGTCTCATCCCCAACGTCGCCGCTCTTGTGCGGGAGGGTCGGGCTCCGAAGCTGCAGGTTTGGGGCGGCGAGTCGAAGGGCGTCTTCCAGCTTCCGGCCAGCGCTTTTGAAGCGGCACAACGCCGTTTGCGCGAGGAAGGCGAACTCTTGGTCGTGGCGGCGAAGCGGGTCACAGTCGCGGCCATCAACGAGACAGAATCATCACTTCGCCGTCCGAGTGGAACCGCCACCCGTCGGCTGGGACCCGCGGCTACTGTGGCCGTCGGTGACCCCGTCGTCATGACCAGCAACCGCTACCAAGATGGCCTATTCAACGGCCTGCTGGGCGTTGTGACCCAGATTGCGGGCGAGTTGGTGAACGTACTCTGGGACGGGGAGCCCGAGCCTCGTTGCCTCCCGGCCGAAGCGGAAGGAGAGTTGGAACTGGCGTATGCCATCACTTGCCATAAGGCACAGGGCAGTGCCGCGAAGGTTGTCATCGTCGCGGTCGAGGACACCCGACTCGTGACGAGGGAGTGGCTCTACACAGCGCTAACGCGCGGCCGAGAGTTAGTGCTGCTCGCAGGCGAGTCGTCCGCAGTCGCAGGGGCAGTCGCGCGCCGCACCCGGCGTTCGACAGGGTTTCAGCTGCTCCAGCCGAATCGTGAAACTTGATCCTTGGGATTCGGGCTTCTTAGTAAGGGTGGGGGAGCCTGGAGGGGTGGACAACTGCGTCCTGTCCACAGGGACGCGTAGCGGCCCTCGTGGTCAGGGGAAGCTGTTGTCCACGCCGCAGGGCTGGGGGCGGGACTCCGCCCCTCGACGACTGAAAGTCGGCGCGCAACGAAGTCGCTGAAGTGCCTCAATTGGGCCAGAAGAGCGCGCGGCAATCCTCGGGGTTGAAGACGGGCAACGGCCGCTTGCGGGCAGTTTCGGCGTCCGCTGTAGGGCCGGACTGGGCCCACTCCCGCCGGCCAGGACAACGCCGGCAATGACCGGAAAGCCAGCGGAAGCAGTCGTTGCCGCTCGATTTGAGAACCAAGAGCTTTCTCCTGATCGGAACCGGCTCAGGCGCAGGTTGTCGCCGGGGACGGCGTGGTAGTTGAAGTAGCCCTGCATCACACGGCGAAGCCATGTGCCGACCACTGCGATCGGTTCGTGCCGGCGTCGGTACAACGCCTGCCGCAGCGCCTGCGGCGCCGACCAACTCGCCGATGCGCCCCGTGGCGTAGGCGAAGTCGACCACGAAGCGCAGTCGTTGGGCCGCCACCGCCGGCCAGCCATGACACTCGAGCCCCTCAAAAAGCTTAGGGCGGTGTGCCCACTTTGGGTGGGTATCGGTTTCTGCTCCATCCCCGTAAGCTGCACGTACCTCCACTCCGGGAACGAACATGGCGGGCGAATACGACTTGGTGATTGTTGGGTCCGGCACGGCGGCGATGGTGGCGGCCATGCGCGTGAGCGAGGAGGGATGGAGGGTGGCAGTTGCCGACTTCAGGCCGTTTGGAGGCACCTGTGCGCTGCGAGGTTGCGACCCCAAGAAAATGCTCGTGGGCGGAGCAGAGGCGCTCGACCATGTGCGCCGCATGCACGGCAGGGGCGTCGTCGGTGAGACGGCCATCGATTGGCCCGGCCTGATGGCGTTCAAACGCAGCTTCACCGATCCGGTGCCCGAGAATCACTTGCAGCGCTATGCCGCCAAAGGGATCGACACTTTCCACGGCCAGGCGCGCTTCGTGGACCACACGCGGATCGCCATTGGTGCTGAAACGCTGACCTTTCGCCACGCGCTGCTCGCGTGCGGAGCCGAACCCATCCCGCTGGGCATCCAAGGCGAGCAGCACCTGATGACCAACGAAGGCTTTCTCGGCCTGGAGTCGTTGCCACACCGCATTGTCCTGGTGGGGGGCGGCTACATCGCAGCCGAGTTTTCACATATCGCCGCACGAGCGGGCAGCCAGGTGATCGTCCTGCAGCACGCAGAGCGCATGCTCAAGGCCTTCGACCCGGACTTGGTCGGCTGGCTGATGGAGAAATTCACGGCCTTGGGTATCGAGGTGCACACTGGCACGAAGGTCGGAGCCGTCGAGAGAACGAATGAGGGGTTCAAAGTCCATGCCTCGTCGGCTCAGGGGCCGATGTCGTTCGACGCCGACCTCGTTGTCCATGCCGCCGGCCGTGCGCCAGCATTGGCCTCGCTCGACCTTGAGGCCGCAGGGGTGGCGGTAGCGAACGGTCGCATTCAGCTCAACGAATATCTGCAGAGCATGTCCAATCCGGCGATCTATGCCGCCGGCGACGCGGCCCAGGTCGGTCCGCCGCTGACCCCGGTGTCGAGCCACGACGCCAAGGTGGTTGCCGCCAACATGCTGAAGGGCAATCAACGCCGGCCGGACTACAGGGGCGTGCCGAGCGTTGCATTCACGATTCCGCCGATCGCCATGGTTGGGCTGAGCGAAGCCGAGGCGCGCAAGCAGGGGCTGAAGTTCCGTGTGAAGAGCCAGAAGGTTCCTGACTGGTTCACGGCTCGCCAGGCGGCGGAGCCGACCTACGGCTTCAAGGTCCTGGTCGACGAGGCAACGGACCGCATCCTCGGCGCCCACTTGGTGGGACCCCATGTCGACGAGGTGATCAACCTGTTCGCGCTGGCCATTCGGCACGACCTGACTGCAGCGGACCTCAAGCGCACGATATTCGCCTATCCCACCGGCGCTTCCGACGTCGGGTACATGCTGTGACCCGGCGGTTCAACGGCGACGGGTCAGCGTGGCGCCTTGAACGCTCGAATGGCGAACGCAACGGACACGCCGAACAAGGCGACCGCGGCCAGCGTCGCAACACCCATGTGAGCGCCGATGAACGCGCCTGCCGCCGTCCCCGATAGCAACAGCGCTACCACGGGCAGGTGGCAGGGACACGTCAGAAGCGCAAGCAGTCCCCAGGCATAACCGCGCCGCCTGGGCGGGGCACCAGCGTGTTCGTTGCGCTCATGCACGGTTTGTCTCCATCAGCTCAGGCTCTCCAACGCAGGGCGTCAATTGCTTCATGTCCGTCATGGATGGTTCTCATCCAGTGTCGGCAACAGCACTTTGGCACTTTGGGCCAGCCGGCGAGCAATCTCCTGCCCCAGAAGGAAAGCCGCCTCGACGCTTACGACCTCAACCTCTGGGTGCCGAAGCGCCCATCGATCGCCGTCAGCGCGAGAGGCGAAGAAATGCACTTGGCAGCAGAAAGATTGCCGGATGCCGGTTTGCGGAACTGCCAAGGAAACAGCGGCGTCGAGTGGTTCGACCGCGCATAGCTCGTGCGGAGCCGCCGTCAGCGACACCGGCATGCCCGTCTCCGGGCAGAGGGAGCGCACGCGCGCGGACTTGCCTATCAAGGCCGGAAACATCAGGGTGTCGAGGGCGCACCAGGTGTACAGCCGGCGCCCCTCCACTTCAAAGACATGGGGCGTTTGCCGCTGCGTGATGCCATAGCCGACGATGTTGCCTGCCGGGTCGTACTCGATGTCAGGTGCTTGCCGCAGTACCGCGTCGACTTGGTCCAATGACTGCCCTGAGGCTTCAGCCAACACCCGCACAGACACCGGGGAGCCTTTTACCAGCTCACGCAGGAGTGCGACAAAGACGGAAGCAAACCCTTCCAGCCTGCTCCCCCCTGACAACCCGTCGATGATGAGCGTCGCGAAGTCGCTCTTGTCGATCATCGCGGCCGCAACGCTCGGCATGGCACCTCCTCAGCCTGCGCAGCACGAAAGCTGCGTCACGTCCTTGGTAAAAGTCTGGGCTGCGAGCTTCAAACCTTCGACCATCGTCAAATAGGGGAACAGCTGGTCGACCAGGTCTTGGACGGTCATGCGGCCTCGGATCGCCAGCGCCGCCGCCTGGATGAGTTCGCCCGCTTCCGCCGCGACCGCCTGCACGCCCAGGATTCGGCCGGTACCAACCTCGGCAACGAGCTTGATGAAGCCGCGCGTGTCGAAATTGACCAGAGCACGCGGCACGTTGTCCAGCGTCAACGTGCGGCTGTCAGCCTTGATCCCCGCCGAATGCGCTTGGGCCTCGGTGTAGCCGACGGTCGCTACCTGCGGATCGGTGAACACGACAGCCGGCATCGCCGTCAGATCGAGCTCAGCCTCGCCGCCCGTCATGTTGACGGCCGCTCGCGTGCCGGCCGCCGCGGCCACATAGACGAACTGCGGTTGGTCCGTGCAGTCGCCTGCCGCATAGATGCCCGCGACGTTGGTTCGCATGCCGCGGTCGATGACGATGGCACCGCGCTCGCCGAGCTTCACGCCTGCGGCTTCGAGGTCCAGGCCGCCAGTGTTCGGCGAGCGTCCGGTGGCCACCAGCAGCCGCTCCGCTCGCAGCACACCGTGATTCGTCGTCAAGACGAACTCGCCATCGGCGTACTCTGCTTGGCTCGCCTCGGTCTGCTCCAGCACCGCGATGCCTTCATCGCGAAACGCGGCAGCGACCGCCTCGCCGACGGCCGGATCTTCCTGGGAAAGTAGCTTGCTGCGCGCCAGGATCGTGACCTGGCTGCCCAGCCGTGCGAACGCCTGCGCAAGTTCCACCGCCACCACGGAGGCACCGATCACCGCCAGGCGTTGGGGAATCACATCGGAGGCCAAGGCTTCGGTTGACGTCCAGTACGGTGTTTCCGTCAGACCCGGGACTGGCGGCACCGCAGCGCTTGCACCGGTGGCCACCAGGCAGCGATCGAAAGACACCTCCTGCTCGCCACCCTCGCGCAGCGTCACCGTGAGCGTATGGCTGTCCTTGAAGCGCGCCGTGCCGTGCACGACCGTAATGGCCAGCGTGCCGCTCAGGATGTTCTCGTACTTGCCCTGACGCAGCTCGTCCACGCGAGCTTGCTGCTGCGCGAGGAGCCGGTCGCGCAGCACGGTCGGCGCCGCCGCGGACAGCCCGGCGTCGAACGGACTTTCGCGGCGCATATGTGCGACGTGTGCAGCGCGGATCATGATCTTGGACGGCACGCAGCCGACATTGACGCAGGTGCCGCCGATCGTGCCGCGTTCGATCAGCGTGACGCGGGCGCCGTTTTCTACCGCCTTGAGCGCCGCTGCCATTGCGGCGCCGCCACTGCCGATGACAGCGACGTGCAGCGGCTGGTCGGCGGCGCCCGGCCGAGCGGCGCCGCCAAGCCATTGACGCGCCTTGCCGAGCAGCCCGGTGGGAGCCGGCGCCGAAGTGTCGACGCGCAGGGCCCGGTACCCAGCCGCTGCCACCGCGGTCGTCAGCGAGGCCGGCGATGTTCCTTCGTCGAGCGTGAGCTTGGCCAGGCGGTCCGGATAGGACACCGATACCGAGCGCACACCTGGCACCATCTTCAGCGCATTGTGTACATGCTGGGCGCACGAGGCGCAGGTCATGCCTTCGATTTGCAAGGTGGTCATTCAACGGCCTGTTCGTTCGGGTTGAAAAAATTGATCACTGTCTCTGCGGTAGCGCGGTCGAGTCAGGAGCGCACTTGCGATGCGCCGGCGCGAGCAGATCCCAGACCGACACGCCGATCATGATGGCCAAGCCCGCGTAGAGCAGTTTCTCCGCCATGGTGTACGCGGCGACGAGCACGATGACCGGCCCGACCATGCCCAGCACGCTGCGGTGCCACTGGCGATGGCTCAGCCAGCCCAGCGCATTGGCCAGCAAGGCCAGCGCGGCAAACAGCGGCAGCAGCACGGTGATGAACAGGCCCTCGTACTGGCTCAGGAAGCCCAGGCCGATGGCACCGCCGAAGCTGCCGATGGCCGGAAAGCACCCCGCACAGCCCATGGCGGAAACGACGCTGCCCAGCGCCCCGGCCTTGTCCCCAATCCGTGCAACCAGTCCCATGGTGTGAGGCCTATTGCTTGGCGGTCGACGGGTACCCGGCGTCCGCCGTGGCCTTGGTCAACGCCTGGATGTTGGTCTTGGCATCATCGAACGACACGACGGCCTGCTTTTTCTCGAAGCTGACATCGGCCTTGTTCACGCCAGTGACTTTGCTCAGCGCCTGCTTGACTGTTATCGGGCACGCCGCGCAGGTCATGCCCGGCACCGACAGGGTGACGGTCTGCGGACTGGCCCACACGGGGGCGGCGAATGCCGCGAGCAGCGCGACGACGGGTAACAGCTTCTTCATGATGAAGTCCTTTCAATAGAACAAGGGCAATACGTAGGGAAATCCGAGCGCGACGATGACCAGCGCTGCGACGATCCAGAACACGACCTGGTAGCCGCGCCGAACCTGCGGCACGGCGCAGACCTCTCCGGGCTTGCAGTCCTGCACGGGCCGAAAAATGCGGCGGTAGGCGAAGAACAGCGCCACCAGCGCCGCCCCCAGAAAAAGCGGCCGGTATGGCTCCAGCGCAGACAGGTTCCCGATCCACGCGCCGCCAGCACCGAGCGTCACCAGGACCAGGGGACCGAGGCAGCAGGTCGACGCGAGCAGCGCGGCGAGGCCTCCTGCAACCAGGGCACCGCGTCCACTTTTGGCTTCCGACATTGCACTCATCCTTTCCACGTGTTTTCGAACAGGGGTAAGCTTACTTCCGTAGTCAAGTACGGAGTCAAGCGGTATGGATAAGCAAGCGGACAACCTGAGCATCGGCGCATTCGCCGAGTTGGCTGGGGTGAACGTGGAGACCATCAGGTTCTACCAGCGCAAGGGACTGCTGTCGCAGCCGGACAGGCCCTACGGAAGTATCCGGCGCTACGGCGAGCCCGACGTGGCGCGGGTCAGGTTCGTGAAGTCTGCGCAGAGCCTGGGTTTCAGCCTCGACGAGGTGGCCAGCCTGCTCGCGTTGGATGACGGCACCCATTGCGATGAAGCGCGCCAGGCCGCGGAGGAAAAACTCGCCGATGTGCGCTCCAAGCTAGCCGATCTCCACCGCATCGAGTCAGTTCTGGCCACGTTGGTTGACGACTGCTGTGCGAGTCACGGGACAGTCTCTTGTCCGCTGATTTCAGCGCTGCAGGAGCAGCCGTAGCAGCGCCTGGCACAAATTCCTGTAGGTGCGCAGCGATCGGAAAGCATTGCGCCTTGGTTGGGCTATACCGAGGAAGTTGCGATTTCTACGGCTATGTCCGCTCCAGGGGCAGAGCGGAAGTCGACGGCGGCGGTAGGAATGTCCGGAGTTGGCCGGAAGCGGCTGGCTGTGAATTGTCGACCGCCACGAGGTCAGTGCGCACGCGCTTCAATGCGTCTTGATGGGAATCCGGCCTGACTTTGAAAGAACTCAGCGGCGTGTCGCCTGCCGACATGTCAAGGGTCACGTACCGATCCGAAGGCCTGCCCTGACAAAGGTAAATCGAGCATGAGGCATTACCCGAAGCAGACTAGCTACAACGAATGCCTCCGTCGACGCGGTATGTTGCGGCTAGTCTCGGCGCCCTAGCCAATGTGCCGGCCAAGGTGGTATTGGGATAGTTGGCTAGTGTCGTGCCGAACATAAACCACGACGAGTTCCCCGAGTTCACGCGCGCCGCCCTCGAAGCGCTGCGCGAGCCGCTGGAGACCGGCACCATCACGATCACCCGGGCCGCCCGGCGCGCGGAGTTCCCGGCGCGCTTCCAACTCATCGCCGCGATGAACCCCTGCCCCTGCGGCTACCTGGGCTCCACGCTCAAGCCCTGCCGCTGCACACCCGAGCGCGTCGCGCGCTACCAGGGCAAGCTCAGCGGCCCGCTGCTGGACCGCATCGACCTGCACATCGAAGTGGCGGCCGTGTCGGCGCCGCAGCTGCTCGACGCGCCGGCGGGCGAATCGACCGACAGCATCCGCGCGCGCGTGGTGGGCGCGCGCGACCGCGCGCTGCAACGCCAGGGCCATGCGAACCAGGCGCTGCAGGGCCGCGCGATCGACACGCACGCCGTGCTCGACGGCCCCGCCCGCCAGCTGCTGCAGCAGGCGGCCGCGCGGCTGGGCTGGTCGGCGCGCAGCACGCACCGCGCGCTGAAGGTGGCGCGCACCATCGCCGACCTCGCGGGACAGGACGCCGTGCAGGCCGCGCACGTGGCGGAGGCGGTGCAGTACCGCCGTGCATTGCGCACCGGCACGCCCTGACCTGCGGCCCCGCGACTGGCACTCGTGGCTCACCACGGGTGCGGACTTGTTGTCCTGCACCGTCACGCGCTGGCGATAGGCCTCGAGGGTGCCGATGCCTCGGCCTCCTCGCGCGACATCGAAATCCCGTCGTCGAAACGCTTCGTCGATCGCGAATCAATTCATCGGCCGATCTGCCAACTGCTCTCAGGATCAGTTGCGCATGAATTCCCCTCTCATTGCCTTGCCACCTGTCACACTGCATTCTTTTGGCAGCTCGCCCTTGCATGAGACCCCTTATTCAAGCGAAAGGAATCTCCACGAACCCAACCAACTCCCTGCTTCCCATCCATAAAAACAGCAATCGAGGAGAAATACGTGAAATTGAATTTTGCACTCGGAATCTTTGGCGTTTTGTTTTCATCCCTTTCGAGCAACGCCATCGCGGCGAGCTATACGCCCGTCGGAAATACGGACGCACCCGGCCTTCCTCAAAAGCAGGAAAAAATTTCCACTTCGAATCTGGTCGGTCTGAAAAAGGGAATGTTTTCCTCCTTGATGGTGGAAACCAAGGGGCTGAAACAAGACGACAAGCCTGCTGGATTGCCGGTTTGCGCGAATCCACCGACAGTCGAAGACATTGGCGGCGATTTTGAAATGAACCGCTATGTGATGACCAAGAGCACAGGAGCGAAGCTCAACATCATCGGCGGTGCAATCGGAGGCGGCGGCGAAATCAACGCCGATCAATTGATTGCCGTTTTTGACTTCTCCAGATCAAAGGAATGCATCGCAACCGACGGCAAGAGCCGGGTGGTCTATGGGCAGTCGATCAGAACCGTCATGACTTTTGCGAGCGCGGACGCCAAGGCGGACGTGACATTTCCTCTGGTTGCCGCTTCAGCCACGATCGCCGGAAAGACCTCGACCATCGGGGTGAAAAATATCGGATTCAACGATTCGAACATGGCAGCCAAGGCGGCGACGCTCTCGCAGATTCAGTTCTCCGTGGAAAAATACGACGAGTTCATGAAACTGCACGCCGAGCTGGTCGCCCTGGCCACCAATGGAAACACCCAGAAGAAGGTCGAAAGACTGGGCGTCATCTCGGAGCTGGACGAAGACGAGATCAGAAGCACCTTGCCGACCGCCTTTGGAATTCAGCAGATCAAGGATGGGAAGAGCTGCGTCGAAGCCAAGGCGAAGTACAAGCCCAACACCGACACGGAAGCCCTCAAGGCGATCGAGGCGACCTACAAATACATCGCCGGTACATGCGAATCTTCATTGCCAAGCGGGGTATCGATCGCCAAGGCGAAAGAATACTTGCGCGGCATGACCGTGAAGAACTGAGCGAGACAAATCCGATGCCGGCCCGGCCATCGGATTTGCGCGTTCATTGCACGGAACACGCCGGCAAACCCATCCACTCCGCTCGTTCGCGCGGCGTCGCGACAGGGTTACGCCGGCTGGCCTGCGCCCCGCTTGGCCCCTACTTGAACTCATAACTCACCACCGGTGCGGACTTGCTGTCCTGCACCGTCACGCGCTGGCGGTAGGCCGTGAGGTCGCCATTGCGCACTTCGATCGTGTAGATGCCGGGGCGCAGCGGCAGCGACTTGAGCGGCGGGCTCACGCCGCGGTCGGCGCCGTCGACGAAGACCTGCCCCCAGGGCCGGATGTTGAACTGCACGCGGCCCATGCCGGGTGCCGCGGCCGGCGGCGGTGGCGGGGCCAGCGGTGCGCCCGCGATCACGGTCGGCACGGGGTTCGTGCTGCCCGCGGCGGGGGGCGGCGGTGACTGCCGGTTGAGCTGGGCGATGGCGTTGCGCGCCTCGCGCGCATGCAGGCCGCGGCGGTGGCGCCGCAGGTAGGCCTCGTAGCCTTCGCGGGTGTTCTCGGCCTGGGCCAGGTTCCAGTCTTCCACCTCGGCGACCACGGCGGGGTCGGGGGGCGGCGGCGCTTCGGGTGGCGCCGGCTGTGCAGGCGGTGCGGGCTGCGCCTCGGGCTCGGCCGGGGGCGCAGCAGCAGGTGGCGTGGGCGCGGCGGCGATGGGCACGTTGTCGAGCGGGCTCAGCGGGGCACTGGCCGATGCGGCGGGCGCGGACGCCGGCGGGGCCTCTGAGGTCGCGCCGGCCGGCGGCATCGCGGCCGGGGGCGCGCCCGGATCGGACATCGGCGTGCCCGGCGGCGGCGCGGCCGCAATCATCGGATCGGAAGGCGCCTTGGCCGTCAGCCGCCAGCCGATCCAGCCGCCGACCGCGAACAGCGCGAGCACCAGCGCGCCGACAAGGAACCACGGCGGGCGCTTCGACGGCTTCTTCGGGCGTGCGACAGGCGATGGCGGCGCAGGCGGCGGCGGTGCCTGCACGCGCGCGGTCGCCGCTTCCACGGGCACGGGCTGCACCTCGGGCGCGGGCGGTGGTGCTTCCTCGACCGGCTCCGGCGCCGGCGGCTCCTGCGGCACCGGCGCAGCAACGGGCACGACAGCAGCCGCCACCGCCGGCGCCGACCGGTCCACCACATAGAGATCGCCCAGCTTCACCAGCCCCAGCTCCGCCGCAAAGGCCGCCACCGTCTGCGTGCGGTCCTTGCTGTGCACGGCCAGCGTGTGGTCGACCGCGGCGCAGAAGGCCGGGCTCAGGTCGTCGCGGTCCATCGACGACAGCGGCACGTAGGCGTCCTGCACGCTGCGCACCACGGCCGAAGGCGGCGGGTGGCCGGTCACCGCGCGGTACAGCACGGCGCCCAGCGCATAGAGGTCGGTCCACGCGCCCTGCAGCAGCGTGTTGTCGTCGGCGTACTGCTCGATCGGCGAGTAGCCCGACTTCACCATCACCGCGACCTCGTCAACCAGGTCGGCGATCGACTTGCGCGCGGCGCCGAAGTCCAGCAGCACCGGGCGGTCGTCCTGCTGCTGGATGAAGATGTTGTCGGGCGCGATGTCGCGGTGGAAGCACTGGCTGTGGTGCAGCGTGTCGAGCGCGCCCAGCAGCGGCCCCAGCATGCCCAGCAGCCAGGGCTCGGTCAGCGTGCCCGGCTCGCTCTCGGCCAGCTGGCGCAGCGTGCGGCCCTTGTACAGCTGGATCGCCATGTAGGCGGTGGAGTTGGCCTCCCAGAAGCGATGCACCCGCACCAGCGCCGGATGGCTGAACTGCGCCAGCGTGCGCGCCTCGTTGATGAAGCTGCGCAGGCCCGCCGCGAAGGTGGCGGTGAGCCGCTCGGAGCGCACGTGCACGCTGTTGTCGCCCACGCGGCGCGCGAGCATCGAGGGCATGTATTCCTTGACCGCCACCTCGCGCTGCAGCGAGTGGTCGTAGGCGCGGTAGACGATGCCGAAGCCGCCCTCGCCGATGACTTCGAGCAGCTCGAACTCGTCGAGCCGGTGGCCCGTGCCGAGGGGATGGGGGCGCTCCTCCTGCGGGTCGGGCGTCGCGCTAGGGCTGGCGGGCGTCGTCATGGGGTGTCTCTTCTTCCTGCGGGTGGGTCGGGCGCGTCAGGCCCACGGCACGTGGCCTTGCGAAAACAACTGCGAAAACAGCGGCGTGTTGAGCCCGCCGCCGTGCGCCGCGGTGCGCAGCGGCGAGCCGTCGGCCTGGTTGGTCCACCAGTAGCTGGTGCCGCCGAAGGGGTCGAAGCACAGCGGCAGCTCGGGCCAGCCCAGGCGCTGCTGCGCGCTCGCGCCGCGCGCCCCGTTGGCAGCAGGGCCGGCGGCCGCGCCGAGGATCGAGAGGATGTCGTCCGAGCCGCCGCTGGCCGTGCGAAAGCCCGTGCGGCCCGCGGCCAGCACCTGGGTGTCGAAGAGGTCGGGCGCCACGCCGTGGCGAATGGCCTGCAGCAGCGCGCTGCCGCACTGCCAGTACCAGGCGGCCGAGCCCTCGAGCAGCGCGGGGTGGTAGCGCGCCGCGTCCACCTGCAGCGCCACGCAGGCCGGGTAGTAGCGGCCCACGCGGTCGCAGCTGGGCGCGATGCAGCCCAGTTGCACCGCGTTCACGCCGTGCGTGGCGGGGATGGCGAAGTTCCAGACCGGGGCCACCGCGTAGTGGCGCGTCATGGCGTCGGGCCAGCGCTTGAAGCTGCCCAGGCCGTTCTGCATCCAGCGGTCCCACCAGGCCTGCAGTTCGCGCGGCATGCGGCGGTAGAGAAAGTCGCCGGCCGACGGCAACTTGCCGTACCAGCCGATCTGCTCGTCGAGCGGCGACCAGGCGTGCGGGGGAGGCGTCATCCTAGGATTTCCCGGGGCAGGAGAAGCTGTTCATCTGCGACAGCCGCAGCGGGTTGTAGACGCTGTTGGCCGTCACCGCGAGCACCACCTTCTTGCCTTGCAGGTCGAAGGTCGCGTTGAACGACTCGGGCGTGCGCCCCGACGAGATCGAGGCCTTGTCGAACAGCCGGTGCAGCGCCCACGGCCCCTCGGTCACGATGCCGCCGGCCGGCGTGCCGTTGGCCACCGTGACCTGCAGCCGCACCTGGTTGCTGTTGCGCGGACCGGGCCACTTGATGCTGCTGGGCGCCTGCGGGCCGTGGGCGTAGCGCACCGTCTGGCCGTCGATGTCCAGCGTGAACTGCGTGAGCGTGGCGTCCATGTCCTCGGGCCGGATGTCGAGCGTGAACGAGGGCGTGCGCCCGCCCGCCATGCCCGTGAAGAACACGTCGCGGATCGCCTGCGCCTTCTGGAACGCATCGAGGTACGCCGAGCGCCCCGACGCGCTGCCGTCCACGCCGCGCTTGAAGGTCCACGGGTTGACCGAGGTGTCGACCTGCGAGGCGAGGTTCTTCTGGAAGAAGTCATCCATCATCCCGCCGGGCGCGAACAGCTGCGCGAAGTCGCCCGCCGCCACGTCGCGGTTGGAGCCACGCGCGAACGGGTAGCGCCCCGCGATCGCCTGGCTGCAGAACTGCCCGATGGTCGCCGCCGCGTTCTGGCCGATGTTCTGCCGCGTCACCGCCGCAGCCTTGGACGACGCGGTGGCCGACAGGTCGTTCAGCATGCCCTGGAACGGCACCGGCAGGCGCCCGGCCTCGGCCTGCAGCTTGGTCACGGCGTCGCCGGGCGGCGGGATGTTGCCGCTGCGCAGCGCGGTGTCGGTGGCGGTGAGGAAGGTGTACAGCTCGTTGATGAGCGCGGCCGTCTGGTCCAGCGGCGTCTGGCCGCCGGCCTTGGGCGCGGTCACCATGCGCCGCAGCGGCGCGAAGTGGTTGTCGACCAGCGACTCGGGCCGGTCGGGCGCGGTGTTGCGGCGCTGGCTGCCGTCGGGCTGGCCGATGAGCTGCTCGATGCGCTCGCGCGTGCTGGTCACGCGGTTCTGCGCCTGGTCGAGCAGGCTGCGCGTGGCCTCGTCGTGGTTGCGCAGCAGGTCGGTCTCGCGCGCCGCGCCGCGGATGAGGCGCGACATCGGCGACTCGCCGGTCGACAGCACGCGCGTCATCTGGATGCTCTGCAGCAGCGACTTGCTCTCGGCCAGCCGGATGTCGGCCAGGTACTCGTCCCAGGTGCGGATGTAGTCGCTGAGGTACAGGCGCCGCACCTCGCGCAGCAGCAGCTCGCGCGAGGTGATGTCGGCGATGCCCGGCGCGCGGATCTGCAGCACCCAGCGGTCTTCCTGCTCCAGCGCCAGCGTGGTCTCGGCCATGCGCTTGTCGAAGATGTCCCAGTAGCCGCGGTAGGTGAAGAGCGTGGGAATGCCGTCGGTCAGCGGCTTGCCGCTGGCGCGCCGGACCACCAGCGCCGACTCCGCGCCGCCCGCCTCGGCGATGGTGAAGGCGTTGGGCGCGCTGGTCTGCAGCAGGATGCGGCGCAGCCGCGCGTACGAGCGCTGCGCCAGCGGCACGCCGGCCAGGCGCTCCCGCGTCTGCGCGATGAGCTTGTCGTCCTTGGTGAAGGGCGAGCTCACGACGCGGTCGGCGAACAGCGTCTTCAAGTGCGCTTCGAGGTTCGTGCGCTGCTCGCGCGTGAGCGAGGCGCCGATCTTGCGGTCGACGTCGGTCAGCAGCCAGGCCTGCAAAAAGTCGGCGTCGTAGCGCTCGGGGTCGTACAGCATGAGGTAGGCCTTGAGCGCCTCGTAGCTGTATTCGGCGTCGAGCTTCGCGGCCTCGCGCAGCGACTGCTCGACGCGTTGCGCGGCCTGCGGCAGCAGCACGGTTTCGAGCGCGCGCTGGTACACGCCGTCGGTCGCGGCCTGCAGCTTCTCGCCCTGGTAGAGCCCGAAGCGGTAGCCCACGGGCGGATCGCCGATGTCGAACTCGGCCGATTTGGGCAGGTCGCGCAGCCGGTCGAGGATGAGCAGCGAGCTCGCGATGTCGCCGCTCGAATCGACCACCGTCGGCAGCTCGCCGCGCGCGGCGGCCTTGTTGAAGGCCTTGGCGTTGCCGTCGACCTCGGCCACGTAGGCCTTGTTGTGGCGCCAGCTGTTGGCCCACGCGCCCAGCAGCACCACAGCGAGCACGCCGACCAGCGCGTAGCCCGCGAGGTCGATGGCACGGCGCCGGCGGTACCAGCGCAGGTTGGTGCCGGCCACGCCCGCATCGCGGAAGATCACCTGCTGCAGCAGCTCTTTCAGGAAGTAGCTCTTGCCCGGGCCCGGCGGCGGCGCGGGCGGCGCGTTCACCTGCAGGTAGCGCTTGATGGCGCCCATCACGCGGTCGAAGGCCGTGCCCTCCTGCGTGCCGCTGGTGAAGTACACGCCGCGCAGCAGCGGCGCCACTTCGAACTTCGACGGGTTGAACACGTCGGCCAGGAAGGTGCCCAGGATGTCCTCGAAGCTCGCGAACTGCTGCGGCAGCAGGTAGGCCTGCGCGCGCCGCATCGGGTCGGGCTCGGTCGCCATCAGCTCGGGCAGGCGCTCGTCCAGGCGCTGGTGCAGCAGCTTGTATTCCTGGTGGAAGCGCTCGCGCAGGTCGGCCTTGGCCGGGTCGGCGGGGTTGCCCTCGATGGGGAAGGTGAAGCCCCACACCTGCTGGCGCTCGGCGCGGCCCAGCGAGCCGAAGTACTCGTTGAAGCCGGCCAGCAGGTCGGTCTTGGTGACCAGCACGTACACCGGGAAGTTGATGCCCAGGTCGTTGCGCAGCTCGAGCAGCCGCTTGCGCAGCGCCATCGCATGGCGCGCACGCTGCGCGTCGTCGGCCAGCGGCAGGTCGGCGATGCTGATGGTGAGGATCGCGCCGTTGATCGGCTGGCGCGGCCGGAACTTCTTGAGCAGCTCGATGAAGCCCTTCCACTCGCCCTCGTCGGTCTCGCGGTGGCTCTCGTGCGTGGTGTAGCGCCCGGCCGTGTCGATGAGCACGGCCTCGTTGGTGAACCACCAGTCGCAGTTGCGCGTGCCGCCGATGCCGCGCACCGCGGCCTTGCCGAGCTGGTCGGCGAGCGGAAAGTCGAGGTCGGAGTTGACCAGCGCCGTGGTCTTGCCCGAGCCCGGCGCGCCGATGAAGATGTACCAGGGCAGTTGGTAGAGGTACTGCCGGTCGAACAGCGCGAAGCGCCCGGCCGCCTTGCCGCCGGGGCCCGGGCCGAAGCGCATGTTCTTCAGCACCGCGGTGGCGTCGGCAAAGCCGCTGTGCAGCTCCTTGATCTCGGGCGCCTCTTCGGGCTTGGCCTCCTTCGCCTTGGGCGACGGCGTGCGCAGCTGGTGCAGCAGCTGCGCGTTCAGGCGACGCTCGCGCCACTTGCGGTAGGCCACGCGCACCAGCCACACGCCGAACATCAGCGCGATGACCACGATGCGCACGAACTCGCCTTCGAGCGGCCGGTAGCGGCCCACGGCGATCACCGGGCCGATGACCCAGATCAGGAACGCGAGCGCGACCAGCCCGAAGAAGACCCAGAGGTCGCGGCTGACGAGAAAACGGAAGAGCGCGCGCAGCATCAGCGGGTTCCTCCTTGTGGTTGTTGCTGCCGGGGTTGCGGCGCAGACCCCGGCACGGGCACGCCCGCCACCGGCGCCACCAGCAGCGTCACCTCGACGCGCCGGTTGCGCGCGCGGTTGGCCGCCGAGTCGTTGGGCACCAGCGGATCGGCGTCGCCGCGGCCTTCGGCGCGCAGCCGCTCGGGCCGGCTCAGGCGCGTGGCGATCATGGCCTTCACCGCATCGGCGCGCGCCTGCGAGAGCTGCCAGTTGGACGGGAAGCGCACGCTGCGGATCGGCTGGTCGTCGCTGAAGCCGCTGACCAGCACGTTGCCTTCCACCGCGTTGAGCGCGTCGGCCACGCGCGCGAGCACCGGCGCGTAGCGGTCGAGCACGCGGTCGGAGCCCGAGGCGAACAGGCCGTCGCCGCGCAGCACCACCACGCTGCGGTCGGCTTCGTCGCGCACCGTGAGCAGCCCGTCGCGGATCTCGGGCTCGAGAAAGCGCTGCAGGCGCGGCTGCGCCGCGGGCACCGCCACCGCGCGCTGCGTCTGCGGCAGGCGCACCGCGTTCACGGCCGAGAAGGCACCGTCGGAATGGCCCGCGAGGTTGAAGGTGAGCACCGCGAACACCAGCACCAGCAGCACTGCCGCCACCGCGCCCACGGCCCACACCGGCAGCCAGTGGCGCGTGCGGCGCACGGGCGCGCTCGCGTCCTGCCAGTGCGGCGACAGCGGCGCCGCGATTTCGCCGCGCGCCTGACGGATGATCTGCAGCAGCCGCTGCTTGAGCGTCTCCAGCTGCGAGCGGCCGTTGTCGATGACGCGAAAGCGCCCCTCGAAGCCCATCGCCAGGCAGAAGTAGATGAGCTCGATGAGGTGCAGGTGCTGCTGCGGGTTCTGCACCAGGCGCGACAGCAGCTGGAAGAACTTCTCGCCGCCCCAGGTCTCGTTGTGGAACATCACGAGCAGGCTCTGCGACGACCAGATGCTGCCGCCCCACGGCGTGAGCGCCGCGGCCTCGTCGACCGCGGTGCACAGGCAGTAGCGTGCGCCGATGATCACTTCGGGCGCGATGCCGGCCTGCTGCGCGCGCGTCTCGAAGCGCCGCACTTCGTCGACCAGGTGTTCGCGCAGTTGCGCGGGCGACGGGTGGTGGCCGGTGGCGCGGATCTGCGGGATCAGGTCGAGCAGCGGGTTGGCCGCCGCCACCAGCGGGTTGTTGCCCGCCAGCGCCGTGTCGCCCGCATGCGGGCGCCGCGCGTCGTGCCACGCGGTGAAGGCATCGGGCTGGGGTTGCTGCTGGGGTTGCGGCCCCGGGCCGCTGTGCGTGGTCGCGCCGCCGCCCGGATTGGGCGGCACGAAGCCACCCGGGCCGACGGCCATGTCATTGGCACCGTTCATAGGGTCCCTCACGGACGGATGGCCCAGAACTCCATGGCGAGCCCCGGAAAGTCGCCGGCCAGGTGCATGGCGACGCCGCCCGATTTCTCGAGCTGGCGCCACATGTCGCCGCCCTTGTCGAGTTCGAAGTAGTGGTAGCCCGCGTGGTACGGGATCTGGCGCGGCGCCACCGGCAGCGAGCGCACGACCACGCCGGGCAGCTGCAGCTGCACGAGGTCGCGGATGCGCTCGACCGAGCCGATCTTGACCTGCGTCGGAAAGCGCTGCTGCACGGCATCGGCCGGCAGGTCGGCATGCACCGCGAGCACGAAGGCCGCGTTGCGCACCAGCACCGGGTCGGGCATGCGGCCCACGCGCACGCCGTGGCTGCGCTCCTCCAGTTCGATGGCGATGGCGCTCTGCTCGAGCACCGCCGACAGCGAGCGCCGCAGCTCCTCCATCAACGGGCGGATGCTCTCGTTGAGGTTGTCGTGGTCGTACACCGGCCACACCACCGGACGGCGCGTGGGCGAGGTGTGCGTGGCCAGGTCGCAGGCCAGCTTGAGCCAGTCGACGAACAGCGTCTCGGGATGCACCTGCACCGCCTGCTGCGCATGCCAGGTGAGCGCGAGGTAGCGGTTGACCAGCTCCAGCAGCAGGAAGTCGGAGACCTCGCTCACGCCGCCGCGCCCCGGTTGCGACAGCCGCGAGGCCAGCGCCTCGGAGCGCTGCATGAGCAGGCCGTGCAGCTCGGCCGTCATGCTGCGCAGCATCGGGTGCGCCGAGGCATCGAGCACCGGCGGAATGTAGTTGGCATCGACCACCAGCTTGTGGTCGGTGCGCCGCTCGATCACGCGCACCGCGCCGATGGCCTGCCACTCGGCCGTGAGCGACGACGCGCGCGCCAGCCGCAGGCGCGGCTTCGCCAGCTGCAGCACCGCGGGGCCGAGCGCCACCGCGTTGCCGTCGGCCACTTCGCGCTCGACCACGCCGAAGCGCGCGGCCGAGCCTTCGTCTTCCGAGAAGATCACCTCTTCGCTGCCGGGCCTGCGCAGCGGCAGTGCGAGCACGATGAGTTCGTCGGTGAGGTCGGTGGGCACGTCGAAGGGCACGGGTGCGTCTTCGAGGCCGAACGAGAACGGCGTGCCGTCGGGCAGCACGCCCGCGCCGCCGAGCAGCGACACGCGCCCGAGCGCGAAGGCATCGCGGTCGATGTCCAGGTGCAGCCATCCCCAGTAGGCACCCTGCATGCCCGCGGTGCGGCGAGTGACGTACTGCTCGACATAGCGCTCCATCTGCTGGAAGTGCTGGGGCCGCAGGTACATGCCTTCGGACCACACCACGCGATTCGCCAATGCCTGAGATTGGGCGCCCTGACCGGCTGCGCCCGCGTTGCGAACTGTCACCAAAGAACCTCCTGGAGTGCTCACACGGAGGCGGGAAATGCGCTGTACAGCGGCTCCCCGCTCGATCTTCTTTCGCGTCTGATGCTACACGGCGCCTCTTGCGTTTTGCATGCCTTTTCAGAGGCGAATGCGCCGCACTTTCGTATTAGCGCGTGCTGAAACTTAACGACTTGGTAGCAGTTCGAGGCCGCTCTTGCGCACCGCGATGCGCACGCTCTGCTCGCTCGGAGAAAACTGCCACACCTTGTAAAGATTCGTTTGTTTCGGCTCCTTCAACGGCAACACGATGCGCCACCGCGCCGCTTCCAGCTTGCGATAGCCGGCGATCACGCCGATGGCGCGCGAGTCGAGTCCGGCCTCGCGCTTGAACACGCGTTCCTCGCCGCTGCGCAAGATGGCCTGGTCCGCGTTCACGAGCTCGGTCATGAGCGTCTCGCGGTCGCGGTCCTGCAGCGCGAAGTAGTCTGCCGTTTCAAAGTTGCCGGAAGATTTCAGTTCGAAGACCTTCACGAGAATCGGTGCGGCCTGGCCGCGACCATCGGGATTCACGCCGTCGTCGATGCGCACGGTGATGGCATACGGCGTGGGCATCGACTTCGCTGTCGATGCGCAACCAGCGAGGCCTGCGAGCAACGGCGATGTGGCCAATGCGCCTTGAATCAAGGTCCGTCGATGCATGAGATCTCCCTGAAAGCTTCGCGATCTATATTATCGAAACCATGCACGCGCACGGTGTGCATTGCGTGCTGTTGCATCGTGATGCAACAGCACGCCCTCTCTCACGCACTGCCTCTCGCGAAGTAGGAGAAAAGATTGAAGTCTTGCCTGCCTGTTCTGTCTTTTGCCTTCATGCTTGCGCTGTTGAGCGGCTGCCAGAGCACCCCGGATGCCTCACAGCAACCCGAACGCCTGAGCCAGCAAGTGGCACGCGCCACGCTCGAACGCGCGCAGCAGGCCTACGATGCGGGCGACTACGCCAAGGCCATCTCCACGTTGAAGAGCGGCGGCGTGTCGGTGTTCGACGGGGCCGAGCCCGCGACGCGGCTGGCCGCACTCAAGCTCGAAGCCTTCAGCTACTGCGTGAACAACCAGATCGCGGAATGCCGCACGCAATTCCGCAAGCTCCTCGATGTGTTCCCAAGCTTCGACCTGAATGTCGCGGAACGCACCCACCCCGTGTGGGGCCCCGCGTTCGAGGCCGCGAAGAAGATGAAGCGCGGATGACACGCGGCCGGCCACGGCCGCGCCCGGGCACGCTCGCGCCCACCGCGACGAACATGGAGATGCCATGCGCTGGACAGTGATTGAACACGGCGGCATGCCCGTGGCCTCGGGGCCCTCGGCGCTGCTCGCCGCCCCGGGCGGCACCATCGGCCGCAGCCCCGACAACCACCTCGTGCTGCCCGATGAACACCGGCAGATCTCGCGCCTGCAGGCCACCGTGCGCTTCGACGACGACGGCGCCGCCGTGGTGCGCAACATGAGCGCGGTGCTGCCCATCAGCGTGAACGGACGCACGCTGCGCCACGAAGAAGAATCGCGCGTCGCGCTGGGCGACCGCGTGACCATCGGCAGCTACGTGCTCGAAGCCGCGAGTGCAAGCCAGGCACCTCCGCCTGCGATCGCCGAGGCGCCCATCACCGAGCCGCTCGCAGAGCCACCGGCCGCACCGATCACCGAGCCGTCGCTGTCGCAGTTGGTGTCTGCTCCGCCTGTGGCATCGAACCTCGCATCGGCCCCGTCGATCAGCGCGCTGCTGCCCACTGCAGCACCGGCCTCCGATGTCTTTGCGGACCTGTTCGGCGAAGGCGCGCTGCCGCTCGGCGATGCGCCGCCCGAGACGACGGTCGCGATGCCGACCTTCGCGCCCGCGCCGGTGAATGCGCCGGCCCCTGCGCCCTTGCCTGCACCGCCGCCGCCACCGCTCTCTTCCACTGCTGCAGCGCCTTCCACGACCACGCAGGTCTCCGCGCAAATGCCCTCGGCCGCCGACTGGGACGCCATCCTCGCGAACGCGCCGCGCCGTGCCGACAATGCGGCGGCGCCCATGCCCGACCCGCTGGCGCACGAGCCCTTCGCCCTGCCCTCGCAGGCACAGCGCAACCCCGTCGATCCGCTCGCCGGTCTGGACCCGCAGGCGACGCAGGGCCTGTCGGACCTCGCGCTCAAGCGCAGCATGGACCCGCTCTCCTTCTTCGCCGAAGACCGCGATGCGCCCTCGCCGCTGTCCGACCCGCGCCCCACGGCGCTGACGCAGGACAACCCGCTCGACGACGTGCACCCGGCCATGGACCTGATCGCACGGCCGCCGGCCGCGTCGTCGGGCCACAGCCTCGCGAACCATGCGCGCGAGATGACCTCGCAGTTCAATCCGCCGCAGCCGGTGGCGGTTGCGCCATCGGTCGCAGTGCCGGAGCCTGTGGAAGAGGCTGCGCCTGTTGAAGAGGAGCCCGTTGTTGTCGCAGCGCCGGAGATTCCGGCCGCCGTGGCGCAGCCCGCCGTGCTTGAAGAAGAAGCGCCGCCTGCCTTGCCGGTCGCTGCAGTCCCTGCACCAGCGCCGACCTCACCACGCCCCCCCTACTCCGGCGACGACCTGTTCAAGGCGTTCCTCGAAGGCGCCGGCGTGCCCGAGATCGCGGGCCAGCAGCCGCTCGATGCCGAGGCGATGCGCCACCTCGGCCGTTTGATGCGCGCCTTCACCGACGGCACCATCGAGCTGCTGTCGTCGCGTGCGATGCTCAAGCGCGAGGTGCGCGCCGAGATCACCATGATCGTGGACGAAGAGAACAACCCCTTCAAGATCCTGCCCAACGGCCGCGCCGTGCTGATGCAGATGTTCGGCGCGCGCATGCCCGGCTTTCTCACGCCCGAGGCCGCCGTGCACGATGCGCTGGGCGACCTGCAGTCGCACCAGCTCGGCATGGTCGCCGGCATGCGCGCCGCGCTGCTCACGCTCTTGCATCGCTTCGACCCGGGCGGCCTCGACAAGGCCACGCCGCACGACGGCGGGCTCGGCGAGAAGCTGCTGCCCGGCGGTCGCGAGGCGCGGCTGTGGCGCCAGCTGAAGCAGTTGCACGCCAGCACCACCGCCGCCGTCGAGGACGACTTCCAGGCCGTCTTCGGCCGCGCCTTCCAGCAGGCCTACGACCGCGAGATGGAACGCTTGAAGGAGGCGCGCCGTGCTTGAAGCCACCCACGCCTTCGCGGTGCCCATCTCGACCTCGCAGTTCTCGTGCGTGGGCGAACGCAGCGGCAACCAGGACGCCATCGGTTACCACCTGGACGAACGCAACGCCTGCTTCGTCGTGAGCGATGGCGTCGGCGGCCACGCGGGCGGCGAGCTGGCCTCGCGCATCGTGGTCGACACCGCGCTCAACACTTTTGTCGACCACCCGTCCGTCGCGGCCGACGACATTCGCCACGCGGTGAAGGAAGCCAACGACGCCGTGCTCGCCAAGCAGCGCGAGCTGGCCGACCAGAGCCGCATGAGCGCGACCATCGTCTCGCTGTTCGTCGACCGCGCCACCGGCGAGGCCTGCTGGGCCCACGTCGGCGACAGCCGCCTCTACTGGTTCCGCCGCGGCGCGCTGATGCAGCGCACCGAAGACCACAGCCTGTCGGAACGCTCGGGCGAAGCCGCCGCGGGCCAGGGCGCGAATGGTGGCGAGCGCCTGGTGAAGAGCAACCTGCTGTACCGCGCGCTCGGTGCGCGTGCGACGGCGGAAACGTCGGTGTCGACGCCGCAGCGGCTCGCCGATGGCGATGCGTTTCTTCTGTGCACCGACGGGCTCTGGCAGCTGATCTCGCAGCAGGTGATGGAGCGATCGCTGCAGCTGGCCGACAGCGCGGAAGAGTGGCTCGCGCTGCTGCGCCGCGCGGCCGAGGCCAAGGCCGACAAGTCGCGCGACAACTACTCGGCGCTGGCGGTGTGGGTGGGGTCGCCGCAGCAGGTGACGCTGGCGGGGACGGCGGCCTGATCCCTCGCCAGGCCGCGACCGAAGCGCTTCAGAACTTGAAGTTGAAGAACTTGAAGTGCAGGCCGGGGATGCACTCGAAGCCCAGGATGTTCATGCGATTCTGGGTCGTGAGGCTGGTCATGCGCGTCGCCGGCGTCCCCCTGAGCAGGAAGGTGAAGGAGCCCGTGATGTGCCGCTGCACCTGCATGAACACCTGCGAGATCATGCCGCCCAGGGTCCCCGGTTGATCACCCAGCGTGAACGGCGTCGTGGTGGCCATGTTGTGCATCGGCCCGCCCATCAGGAGGATGTTCCAGCACACGGGCAGGGACATGGGCCGGAGCCCGACGTTGAGAAACGGGAACGGCACCGGCGTTCGGCAGACATCCGGGAACGCCAGCGAACCGCCCATCCATTGATGCGTGGCCAGACACATGAGTTTTTCTCCTTGAGGTTGCGTGATTTCGGGCTTCGGTTCAGCCCATGTGAATCTGTCCGGCGTCGACCTTCATCAACTCCTTGCCGGTCAGCAGCACGTGCTTGCCATGGATGACTGCCGTCTCCTGCGCGCGCACGTCGAGGTGTCCGGCGCGCACCTGGTCGACCTCGTCGACCAGACGCAAGGCGCTGCGTGCCATCTGGACCATGCGATCGGCCACCGACTCGAACAGCTTGCCGACCAGGCGCAGCCGGCCGACCGTGGCGTCGAGCGTCTGGCCGGTGTAGCGCATGTCGGCCACGTGGCATTGCGCCTGACCTGCGTCGAGAGACCATTGGGTCGCCTTCATCTCGAGCCCGGCAGCGCTTCGCAGACGAATGTCCGTCGCGCTGTCGATGGACACCTCGCCCGCGGGCGCCGACAGATGCAAATCACCGGGCACCTCGATGCGGCTTTGTGAAGCGTCGGCCTGTTCGATCACGGCGATCAGATAGACCCGGCGGCTGTCCGGTCCCGACAGCAGGACCGTGTCGCCCGGTTGTGGCTTGAGCAGACAACTCGCCGCACGGCGGCACGACCAGAGGGCGCCATCTTCGGCTTCCACGTGGAGCAGCCCGTCGGCATCGGCCGACATCAGCCGGCCCAGGCGCTGGACCGGCCCCGAGTCTTCAACGACCGTACGCAATGGAACGACATTCATGATGTATCTCCTTTATCTGCTGAGAGACCTGCGATGCAACGCGGGCTCGTCGTTGTCACTCAAGGAACCTTGGACCACGTCTGTGCCTTGTGCAATTCCGGATCGCTTTCGATGATGCCACCTCGCCTCGAAAAACGGGCCCCGTCCTGCGCCGTGCGATGCACCCGCGTGCGAAGGAAGTGCGCACCCCGGAGGTCGGCATCGGTGAGTTCGGCGTAGGAGAAGTCCGCATCCTGCAAGCTGGCATTGCGGAAGCTGGCTCCCGTGCATCGAGCCCGATGGAAAACGCTTTCGTGGATATGCGCGTCACTGAGGTCCGCGCCTTCGAGCCTGGCCTCGACCCAGATGGAACGATCGAAGCGTCCGCCCTGCAGCTTCGCATGGCGCAGGTCGGCCGCAGGAAACAGCACATTGGGCGCGTCCGCGGCCACGAAGCTGGCATTGCGCAGAGAGGCGCCCTTGAAGATGCACTGCGTCAGGATCGCATGGCTGAAATCCACGTTGTCCAGCTGGCTGTCGGTGAACACGCAGCGCTCGAACCGCTGTGCAGGGAAGCGCTGGTTCGTCATGTCGCATTCGATGAAGAGCACGGTGTCGAAGCGCGCGCCGGCGAAAGAGGCGCTCGCCAGATCGAGACGATGGAAAGTGATCGAATTCAATGCGGCACCCGAGAAATCGGTGCCCGCCAGACGGCATTCCGCAAACGTCGCATACCTGAACTGCTCGGACCGCAGCCGGCTTTGATCCAGCTCGCACCGGAAGAACGTGGTTCGCTCAAGGACGGCCTGTTCGAAGCTGGCCTGCGGCAGTTGCGACTCCGCGAAGGTGGTGCCTTCGCACCGGGCCTCGTCCAGCTGCGCCCGGGCCAGCTGGCACCGCAAGAACCTGGTGTCGCTGAGCGTGCTGCGCGACAAGTCGACGTCGCTCAGCGTGCAATGGCTCAGCGAGCCACCTGCCAGGTTCGCGCCCGTCAAGCGCGCACCGGTGAAATCGACCTGGTCGATCAGCGCACCGGAAAGATCGAGCCCGCTCATGTCCCAACCCCGGCAATCCGCCTTGCTGACAGGAACGCCATGCCGGATGTTGTCGAGCAGTTCATCCCGGGTCATTCGGCAGGTGCCTCCGGCCGCCGCGCCGGCCAGACCTTGGCATGTTGCGTATAGGCGCCTTCCGTGCGCGTGAGCGCGTCGACCCGCGTCTGCGAGACATCGGCCCGAAACAGGTTGGCGCGCGCCAGGTCGGCCCCGCGCAGGTCGGCCTTGGCCAGATTCGCATCAATCAGATTGGCCTCGCGCAAGGACGCGCCGGCGAAGATGGCGCGAATGAACAGGCTGTCGCCCCCGACCATGCGGTCCAGCGTGGCGTGGCTCAGGTCACATTCGGAGAGATCGCTGTTCTCGATCCATGCGTCGCTCAGGTCCGCATGCGCCATCGGCGTGGTTCTGAGCCCGCACTCCTTGAAATGGGCGGACCGGAACCTGGCATGTGCCAGCGTGCTGCCATGCGCAAAACTGCTGCCTTCCATCTTCGTCTGCGAAAAATCGACGGCGGCCGAGCAATCGGTCGTGACGAAGCCGCAGCGCAGCAGATGCGCACCGACGAAGGAGACGCCTTGCAGCCGGCATTCGATCCATGTCATCTGATTGAAGGATGCCTCGTCGAAGCGAAGTTCCTCGAGCGCCAGTCGTATCAAGGCCACCTGCCGCCAGTGCGACTTTGCGAAATTGCAGTGGCGCAACGCCGCCTCGTGGAACTGTGTCAGCTCGAAGGAAGCCCCCACCATCTGGCAGTGATCGAAGTGCGTCTTGCTGCAATTGGTTTCGTGCAGCGCGGCACCGTCGAAGACCGTGTGCTCGCACCGCGCGCCCCCCAGGTTGGCCTGGAACAGATGGGCGCGTGCCATCGATGCGTGGCTCAGCTGGGCCCGTGCCAGCACGGCCTGCGAGAAATCGCAGCCGTCCAGTTGCGCGCCCTGGAGGTTCGCGTCTTCGAGCGAAGCGCCCACGAAACGGGCACCTCGCAGGTCCATCCCGGACAGGTCGACCCCGGCCAGGTTCAGGCGTGAGAAGTCGCGCTGCGCCGGGTCCGCGGCTGCGAGCCGGCGACGCCACTTCGCGGAGCGGAACGATGGCGCAGGCGACGCCGGCCGCGACAGATGCGCCCCGTGCAGGTGCGCCTGCTGCGTGAGCGCGGACACCCCGTCGGCGGGTGCGGGCCCGGGCCGCAGCGGTTCGCCTTCTCCATCGTCGTCGGCTTGCGCTTCGGGGAAAGGGCGGGCCTGCTCGGGCAGGTGGTCCTTGGCGATCGCCTCCATCTGTGCCTTCGCTTCGCGCGCCTGCGTGTCCAGCCTGCCGAGAAATTCGGGCAGGTCGTCGATGTCGGGCAGTGTGGCCAGCGGGGCCAACGGCGGCAGGTAGTGATCGGGGTCCAGCCCCTGGGCACGCAGTTGCTCGCGGCGCTGCTCGTGGTCACGAAGCTGGCCTGCGCGCATGTTGCGGGGCAGCGGCTCGCCCATCACGTCCGGAAGGACGGTGCCCCAGTCGCTCAGGAGTTCCTTGGGCATCAGGTCGCTGTCGCGCAGCGCGTGGATCGCCCCGCGCTCCGGATCGAGCCGGAGCCTCAGCACGGATTCGTAGTGCGCCATCGGCCGCGGCGCGTCTTCCGAACGCTCCAGTGCGGCCATGATCAACTCGATGTCGGCGGCATCGTCCTCGATGATCGGAAACACGCCGTGCCAGAGAAGCGCGACCCGCTCCAGATGCGGGAAGAACCAGGCCGTGGTCAGCCGCATCGGCACTTCGCGCAGGTCGCCGCCGCTGGGGGTATGCCGAACGAAGCTGCGCGCCCGCCAGCACGGAAGGTTCCCCCGAAGGACCGGGTGCTCCGGGTGCATGTTCCAGAGTTCGTAGCTCGCGCCGGGAGGCACCTCCTGCCGGCCTTCCCAGCGCTGGTCGGCGGGTGCCGCATTGAAACAGCGCCAGTCAATGTCCTTCGCAAAGCCAGGGAAGTCGTTCTCCAGCCACTCCTTGCCATACTGGGTGCCCATCAGTGACATGCGCTGCGGCCAGTCTGGCGGGATCGCGCCGAAGCCCACCGGCGCGACGGCCTGCTTCGGCGAGACCGGTCGCGTACCCGGCGCTTCGATGTGCGCAAGCCGCTTCGTGTGCACGCCATTGACCATCTCTTCGACCGAGCCCATGCCCACCGGGTTGTCCGCCACGGAAGGCCCGCCGTAGGCGTGTTGCCAATCCATGCGAATCTTCTCGAAGGCCTGCGGCGGCGTCGGCCGTCCGCCGAGCCAATACCGGTCGCCAAAGACCGTCAGGGACTTCTGCAGCTCGGCGACCTGCAGCTTCACGGCGCAACTGGACTTGTCTTCCTGGTGGTTCGTGTAGGCGTAGCCGCTGACCAGCACCTCCGGCGTCAGCTTGGGCACGGCGAGGTCGAGCACGGCGCCGGCCCCCACTTCCTGCGCCGTGCTTTTCCACAGCTCCTGCTCCAGCACCACGCGCGCGTCATCGCCAAGGGTGCTCATGGCCATCACCGTGACGCCCAGGTGGTCGCGCCGCTGCCAGCGGTAGGGCCGCGTCAGTACAGCGAGTCGAAAAGGTTTGACTGTTTTCACGGGTGACTCGTTCAGATCGGCTCGACAAGAACGCCGCGGTCCAGGTGGCCGGCGTCGTAAAGCACGGTCAGCGATCGACCCTTCTCATAGCGTGAGAGGTTGGTGAGCGGCACCGGCACCGAGGTCTTCACCCGGCGCACGAGACCGTCCTCACCGGCGAAGGACACCACCAGCGAAACAAGGACCCGGCCATTGAACAACCCTCGCCCCAGTTCGATGCTGTCCACCTGGCCCGTGGCGCGGGCGCGCAGGCGCCTCTTCCTGAGGCGCATCGCGAGGTTTCGCAGCAACTCGCCGCCGCCACACAGCAGGAAGGCGCCCGACATGCCGAACAGCACGGTCAGCCACGTGCCCTCGAACGCCGAAGAGGGCGCACGGAACGTGAAGAACAAGGCCAGCGCAACGAGGAGCAGGCCGAGGCTGGTCAGTTTCATGGCGATCTCGAGGGGCCTCAGAAAAAGGAAATCAGACCGGCCAGCTTGGTGTAAAGCGCGTTGGACTTGGCGGCGACGGCATCATTCGACTGGTTCAATGCCACGTTCGAACCGCGAAGCACCTTGAAGTCCAGCGCCAGGACACCGACGTTGGTGGCGGCGGCCGCGAACGTCATGCTGAACGGCGTACGCATGATGAAATGGCCATCGGCATAGGTATGGATGACCGGCGCCTGCGACTCGACCTTTCCGTCGGAGGTGGAAACGATCTCGTTCTTCGCGTGCGTCCTGACGTACTCGCCCGCGTCCGTGGTCACACCCTTCTTGTACTTCACCTCGTTCTGGTTGGAGCTGTGGGTGATCTTTTCAGCTTCGACCAGCCAGTTCTTCCCCGGCGCCCTGAAGGTGATGTCCCCGCCTTCGGTTTCCACGGTGTAGTTGCCCTTGATGTTCGCCTTGTAGAAGCCGCCCGTCTTCAGGGTCGCGAACATGGCGACGTCCACCTCCCACCGGCCTTTGGTGGTCTTGAGAATCTTGCGGCCCACCGTCTCGGTGTGCGTTTCGGTGACCGTGAGGTCCTTCGTCCCGGTGACCGTTTCATTCAGGTGGGGTTTGATGAACCGGTCTTCGCCCGTGTCCACCGTGTCGTGCCGCTTGCCGGTCACGTGGATGGTCTGGTTGCCGATGACATCGACCTGCTGGTTGCCGCCGTCCACCTTGATGAACTGGTCACCCCCGTTGACGGTGATCTTCTGCGGCCCGCCCTTGTTCACCGTCAGGGTGTGCGGGCCGTTGATGGTCTCGTCCAGCGAAGTGTCGCCCGTGTACTTGTCGGCCCCGTCGATGAAGGTGGTGCGCTCGCCCTCCACCGTGTGCATCTCGTTGTTCTCCACCTCGAGCGTGAAGTCCTTCTGCGCATGGATCTTGATCGACTCGCACCCCGGGTCGTCGTCGATCACGAAGTGGTTGGCCAGCTCGCCATCACCCTTGATCGTGCGGCTGATGAAGCCGCTGACCGTCGCCTTGGCCGGCAGTTCCAGCGGCGGCATCTGGTCGGCGTTGTAGACGCGCCCGATGATGATCGGCCGGTCGGGGCAGCCGGCAATGAAATCGACGATCACCTCCTGCCCCACGCGCGGATGGTTCACAGCGCCGAAGTTGGAGCCGGCCCACGCGCTGGACACGCGCACCCAGCACGAGCTGTCTTCGTTGCGCTGGCCGTAGCGGTCCCAGCGGAATTGCACCTTCACGCGGCCGTACTTGTCGATCCAGATGTCCTCGCCGGGCGGGCCGACCACGGTGGCGGTCTGCGGGCCCTGGGTGCTCGGCACGCGCGTGATGCGGCGGGCGCGAAAGGGGAACGAGGTGGGCTGCACGCCGAAGTGAAAGCTGTACTCGCCCGGCATGCCGCCGCTGGCGTAGCCGCCTTCGCGCAGGCTGTACATCACCGAGACGACGAGGTACTCGCGGTTGTCCTCGTTGCGCGGTGCGTTCTGCATGGTGAAGCGGTAGCCGGGCGCCATGCCGCGCACGTTGGTGTGGCCGGTGTCGACCTCGGCCTGGGCCTGCGCCTCCTCGAGACGGATGCGCGCGTAGTGCTCGCCCTGCCCCGCGTCGCTGTAGCCGCCCATCCACTCGTACATCTCGTAGCGGCCGTGGTCGTTGCCGCGCGGCTGGCTGCGCGTGTTGAGCAGGTCGGCCCTGGGCTTCTTGAAGTCGAAGTCGTCGACCACGTAGGTGCCAGGGCGGATCTCCTCGGTGACCTCCCACTGGTCGATCACTTCGCGGCCGGGGTCGGTGGCGCGGTCGCTCGCGAGGTAGCCGATCTTCGGGTAGCCGGGCAGCGTCTCGTGCGCGCTCATGTCGTCGGCCAGCACCAGCGTGTGCTGGTTCTTGTCGTGCTTGAAGTAGTAGTAGATGCCCTCGTGCTCCATGAGCCGGCTCACGAAGGCGAAGTCGGTCTCCTGGTACTGCACGCAGTACTCCCACTGGCGGTACGAGGCACTGAGCTTCTTCTCGAAGGCGAAGCCGTACTCGCCCAGCACGTCTTCAAGAATCTCGACCACCGACTTGTTCTGGAAGATCTTGCAGTCGCTGGTGCGCGTGAGGTACCACAGCCACGGCCGCACCGAGGCGCGGTACACGGTGTAGCGCGAGGAGCCGCCCTCGCGCCCGATCATGGTGAAGCGCGTGATCTGGCCGTTGAGGTAGCGCGGCGTGCCGCTCAGGGTCTGGATCTCCAGCGCGAGCGGCTTGCCGAGCAGGCCCTTCATGTCGACCGAGGTGTTCGGGCTCAGCAGGTCGACCTCGAACTCGAACAGCTGCGACAGCCCTTCGCTGCCGTGCATCGAGCGGAACAGCAGCTGTTCTTCTCCGAGCGGGGTGTGGGCTTTGACGACTCTGTCCATGCGGCTCTCCCTGGTGTCTACGCGGGGCGTTCTGAAAATTCATACTGGAAGTCGTCGCCCGCCGCGCCCAGCTGCACGCCGGCGAGCTTGCGCGCACTGACGGTGGCGCCGATGACTTCCTCGCTCAGCCGGGGCAGGATGGTGTGCGTGAGGATCGCGTCGATCATCCGGCCACCCGACTCTATGGCCGTGCAGCGGCGTGCGACAAGCGCGACGGCGCTGTCGTTGTAAGCCAATGCAATGCCGTGGTTGGCCTGCAGCCGCGCCGCGATGCGGTCCAGCTGCAGGCGAATGATCCGGTGCAGCGCATCGGCCTGCAGCGGGTAGTAAGGCACGACCACCAGGCGCCCGAGCAGCGCGGGCGCGAACACCTTCAGCAGCGGCTCGCGCAGCGCGGCGGCCAGCGGCTCGGGGTCGGGGCGCAACGTCGGGTCTTCGCACAGCTGCATGACGAGGTCGGTGCCGACGTTCGACGTCATGATGATCACGGTGTTGCGAAAGTCGATGTGCCGGCCTTCGCCGTCTTCCATCCAGCCCTTGTCGAAGACCTGGAAGAAGATCTCGTGCACGTCGGGGTGCGCCTTCTCGATCTCGTCGAGCAGCACCACGCTGTAGGGCCGCCGGCGCACGGCCTCGGTGAGCACGCCGCCTTCGCCGTAGCCCACATAGCCGGGCGGCGCGCCCTTGAGCGTGGAGACGGTGTGCGATTCCTGGAACTCGCTCATGTTGATGGTGACGAGGTTCTGCTCGCCGCCGTACAGCGCCTCCGAGAGCGCAAGCGCGGTCTCGGTCTTGCCCACGCCCGAAGGACCGCACAGCAGGAACACGCCGACGGGCTTGTTCGGGTTGTCCAGCCGCGCACGCGCGGTGCGGATGCGCCGCGAAATGGTCTCCAGCGCATCGGGCTGCGCGACCACGCGGGCCGACAAAATCTCGCCCAGGCGCAGCACCGACTGCGCGTCGTCGCGCACCATGCGGCCGATGGGAATGCCGGTCCAGTCGGCCACCACGGTGGCGACGGCCTGTGCATCGACGGCCGCGAGGATGAGCGGTGTCTCGCCCTGCAGCTGCACGAGCTGGTCTTGCGCTTCGTCGAGTTCGGCGCGGATGGCTTCGGGTGTTCTTTCAGGCTCGGCAGGCGGCTCTTCTTCGCGGTCATCTTCCGCTTCAGATTGCACCGGCACCGCCGCAGGCGACAGCAGCTTGCGCAGCGCGACGATGCGCTCGACCAGCGCCGCCTCTTCCACGCGCCGCTGCTCCAGCAGTTCGAGTTCAGCCTGCGCGGCAGCCACCTGCACCGCGATGTCTTCCACGCGCTGGTGCTCGCCGACCCCGATCGCCGCCTCGCGCCCCGCAATGCCCGACTCGATGCCCAGCACCTCGATGCGCCGCTTCAGATCTTCGAGCGCCGCCGGCAGCGCATGCTGGCTCAGCGCCACGCGCGCACACGCGGTGTCGAGCAGGCTCACGGCCTTGTCGGGCAGCTGGCGCGCGGGAATGTAGCGGTGCGACAGGCTCACGGCCGCTTCGAGCGCGGCGTCGAGGATGAGCACGCCGTGGTGTTTTTCCAGCTCGGCCGAGATGCCGCGCAGCATGACCACGGCCTTGGGCTCGGTGGGCTCGTGCACCTGGATGGTCTGGAAGCGCCGCGTGAGCGCCGGGTCTTTCTCGATGTACTTCTTGTACTCCGACCACGTCGTGGCACCGATGGTGCGCAGCCGGCCGCGCGCGAGCGCGGGCTTGAGCAGGTTGGCCGCATCGCCGGTGCCGGCGGTGCCGCCCGCACCGACCAGCGTGTGCACTTCGTCGACGAACAGCACGATGGGCTTGGGGCTTTTCTCGACCTCGTCGATCACCTGCCGCAAGCGCTGTTCGAACTCGCCCTTCACGCCCGCGCCGGCCTGCAGCAGCGTGGGGTCGAGCACCCACAGCGACACGTCCTTCAGCGAAGGCGGCACGTCGCCCGCAGCCAGGCGCGAGGCCAGGCCTTCGACCACGGCCGTCTTGCCGACGCCGGCCTCGCCGGTGAGCAGCGGGTTGTTCTGGCGGCGGCGCATGAGGATGTCGACGATCTGGCGGATCTCGTCGTCGCGGCCGTACACCGGGTCGAGTTCGCCCGCGCGCGCCTTGGCCGTGAGGTCGCTCGCGTACTTGGCCAAGGCCGAGCCGCCGGCGGCGGGGGCATCGCCCTGGTGCTGCGCCACCGGTGCGCCACCGCCCGCCTCCGACGCGGCGTCGTAGTCGTCTTCCGGCGAGCCTTCGGTCCACGCCGCGAGTTGCGCGACCAGCACGTCGGGCACGAGCTTGTCGAACTCGCGCGAGATGCCCGAGAGCACCTGGCGCAGGCCCGGTGTCTTCACGATGCCCGCGAGCAGGTAGGCGCCGCGGATCGACGTGGCTTCGAAGCGAAGACTTGCATAGACCCAGGCGCGCTCCACCGCATGGTCGACGTGCTCGGAGATGTCGCTGATCGACGTGGCGCCGTGCGGCAGGCGGTCGAGCGCGCGCACGAGGTCCTGTTCGACCGCGTCGAGGTTGAGCCCGGCGCGCTTGATGATGCGCAGCAGGTCGCTGTCCTGCAGCTGCAGGATCTGGTGCAGCCAGTGCACGAGCTCCACGTAGGCATTGCCGCGCAGCTTGGCGAAGGCCGTGGCGGTCTCCAATGCCTTGTAGAGCATCGGATTCAACTTGGAGAAAAGAGAAACGCGGCGGATGTCGGTCATGAAGAAGCCGGTGCGTTGCGGGAAAAGAGCGCCTCGGGCTGGAACACCATGTCGCCGGCGTCGGTGTCGGACAGGCGGGTGCCGAGCCAGCTGCCCCAGCCCAGGCGCTGGTCGCTGCTCAGCCGCATGCCGCGCGCCTCGGGCTTGCTGAGCACCAGCCGCAGCTCCCAGGCGAATTCGATGCCGACGTACTGGCGCACCCAGTCGACCACCTGCTGCAGCCGCGGGCTGCCCGGCAGGAACTCGCGGAACTGCTGCTGCGACAGCGGGCCGAGTTCGAGGCGGAACTTGCCCTGCGCGTCGCGCACCGCCAGGCCGATGGTCGCGCCGCTGCCGAGCCGGTGGTTGCGCCCGAGCTGGCCGATGCGGCTGACCTGGCGCTCGTCGATGTGCACCCAGTCGCTCACGAACTCGACCACGCGCACGGGCACGTCGAAGTACAGGCGAAGAATCTGGATGAGCCCTTCGGGGTTGCGGGTCTGGCGCACCAGGTGCCCCGCCATGTGGGTGCGCGCATGGTCGGCGATGCGGTCGCGCGCCTTCAGGCCGGGCTGCCCCATGTTCATGAGGCTGGCCACGTAGTCGACAAAGCGGTGGCCGTCGGTGCGGTCCAGGCTGTTGACCGACTGCGCGTCGGCCCAGGCGCGGTAGAACAGCAGGATCAGCCGGTGGTGGAACAGGTCGGCGAACGCGCTGAGCGTGTTGTCGGCATGGTGGCGCTTGCGCTCGCGCGCGTACTCGGTCAGGTGCAGCGGCAGCGGGCCGTTGGGGCCGAAGAGGCCGAAGCCGTAGATCGAGATGCGCGGCGCGCCGTCTTCGTCGACCTCGACGCCCGACACGTTCGACGGCGCGAAGGCCATCGAGGGCTCCTGCCCCAGCCGCAGCGGCTCGTCGCGCGGGCGCGGCGCACGGCCCAGCAGCGGATGGTCGCCCTGCGCGTCGAGCCGGCGCAGCAGCATGAACAGGTCGTGCTCGAAGGGCTGCTCGACGAGCCGGGCCCACAGCGCGGGGTCGGCCTCGGGCACGCCGCGGCGCGGTGCGGATTTCGCCTTGGTGTGGGTGGGGCTGCGCGCATCGACGGCCGCTTCTTCGCGCACCTCGGCCTCTGCCGGCAGCACCTGCAGCATGGCGTCGTCGGTGAGGCCGGTCGTGCTCATACGGTGGGGCGGCGTCCCACGCGCGGGGTCCAGCGCGCAATTTCGCCGCGCTGCAGGCTGGACAGCGCGAACTCGGTGAAGGCGTTGAGCGACACGTGCCGGCTGAAGAACTGCTCCAGCACGGCGCCGAACAGGTACGGGCTCGTGCCCGAGAACGCGACCTCGTCGATCTGCAGCGCAATCTCCACGCCGCGTCCGAACACGATCGGGCCCGGCTCGGGCAGGCGGCGGAACACCGGCGCCAGCGCCATCGAGCGCACGCCCTGGATCTGCCGGCGCACGGCCGGGTCGGCGAGGTTGCCGTACAGGTCGAGCATCTCGCGCAGCGCGGCGGCGCCCTGGGTGGCATCGACGTCGGTCAGGCTCAGGTAGTTCAGGCCCAGGTGGCTGATGAGGCGCCAGGTGAGCGCGCCCTCGGCCAGCGCCGGGTACGGCCGCGACGGCCCACGCAGGATGCGCACGCCGCGCACCGGCGCCGACACGCGCAGCGTGAAGTCCGATTCGAGCCCGGTGGGCAGCAGCAGCGGCAGGTCGCGGTTGGTGCACAGCGCGTCGATGGTGATGTGGCGCAGGCTGTGCGGGAACGGCGCGTCGTGCTGGTCGACCAGCGACACGTACACCTCGCTGCCGGTGTAGCTGGTGCGCGTGCCCTGCGCGCGTGCGCGGTCGGACACCAGGCGCGGCTCGCGGCGCAGCGAGAAGTAGGCGCCGAAGTCGCCGTCGTCGGACGCGAACGAACCGAGGAAGGGCCGGAACTCGCGCTCTTCGGAGCCGTTGGCCATGTGGCCCGTGACGCGCTCCACGGTGAAGATCTCGAAGTCGCGCGGGCGCGTGCGGTCGATCACCGCGTGGTGCTCGTGCTGGCCCGGCCCGACCGGGATGCGGTCGCTGCGGCGCGGCACGAGGTTGATGATGGGGGTGCAGAACAGCGAGAAGTGCCTGGCGTCGACCAGCCGCTCCAGGTCGGCGTCGGCGCGGTCGAGCAGGATCACGATCTCCATCGTGGTGCCGCCGATGGCCGAGGCCGCCGCGCGCAGGTGCTTCACGCTGAAGAACAGGTAGCGCTCGGGAAAGGCGAAGTACTCGTGCAGCAGGCGATAGCCCTGGAACGAGCGCGCGTCGTAGGGCAGCAGCGACTGCTCGGGGTCGAAGCCCTCGTGGCGGATCGCCTCGTCGCCCAGCGGCACGATGCGCGCCGTGCTGCCGGGGCCGGCACGGCACACGGTGGCCACGCTGTGGTGGGCCACCAGTTCGAGCACGCGCAGCGCATGCAGCTCGGCGCCCGAGAGAAAGAACTCGAGCCGATCCAGCGGCATCTCGGCAAAGCGCGCGCCGCCCACGGCCTCGAGCTTGATCGTGATCGCGCTCTTGGCCTGGCGCGCCGCCATCGGCAGCGCATGCGCGATCTCGGCCGGCACCGGGCCCAGGCTCGCCTCGGCAATCTTGATGGGCCACAGCGTGACGGCGTGGCCCGTGCGAAACTCGCAGGCCGTCTGCTCGCCCTTGATCATGCGGCCACGCAACAGCGTGTGGCGCGGCAGCTCGTAGCCCGCCTTCAGCGAGCCTTCGTTGAGGTTGCCGTCGATCTGCACCACGGCCATGGCGGGCAGCGGCGCGAGGAAGTTGGGGTACACCACCTCGAGCAGACGCTGCGAGAAGCGCGGAAACTCCGCGTCCATCTTGAGCTGGATGCGCGCCGTGAGAAAGCTGAAGCCTTCGAGCAGGCGCTCCACGTACGGGTCGCTGACCTCGATGCCGCGCATGCCCAGGCGACCCGCGATCTTGGGGTAGCGCTGCGCGAACTCGGCCCCGAGCTCGTGCATGTAGGTGAGTTCGCGGTTGTAGTAGTCGAGGAGCTTGGCGTCCATCACAGCCCTCCTGTCGGCCGCAGCACCATGTGCCCGCTTTCAAGGTCCAGCTCCGAACGCAGGATGAATTCGATCGGGTACGGCACCGACCACAGCGTGCCGCGGATCTCCAGCGCGAGCAGGTTGTGGTGCTCCAGGTCGGTCGCATCGGTCACGCAGCGCACGTCGATGCTGTCCTTCATGATGCGTGGCTCGAAGTCGATGATGGCCGCGCGGATGGCCGCTTCGACGTCGGCGAAGTCGACCTCCGACATGCGCCCGCCGGCCCAGCCGCGCACGCCGTAGTTCACCACCGAGCCGCGGGCGCGCGGCATGCCGTTGATGCGGTGGTCGGCGCCGAAGTTGGTGGTGTTGAGCAGCCACTGCAGGTCGCGCAGCACCGAGTCGCGCAGCAGCTTGCCGCTCATGAGGAAGGCGCCCGCGCGCTCCTGGCCGTTCTGCGGCGCCTTGTCGGTGAGGCGGTCGAGCAGCACGGGCTGCAGGCGGTCGCGCGCGACGCTTTCCTGGGCGTCGCCGTCGATGTCGGTGGTGACGGCGGGGGTCACGGGACCGCGCCTTCCGTCGCTGCGGCGAACTCGATGCGCCGCAGGTCGAGCAGCGAATGGTCACCGGCCTCGCTGATCAGCGTGCGCTGGCCGATGCCCGCGAATTGGTCGTCGCCCGCGAGCGGCTGCCAGTCGGTGCGGCGGCCCAGCGCGGTCTCGTCGTCGAGGCTGTCGAGCGCGCCCGGGTAGCGCACGGGCACGAGGCCGTTGAGGCCGCGGCCGTCGTGCAGCTCGATCTCGGCCGGCGCCCACAGCAGGTCGACCAGATGCTGCGGGCGCGAGAACTTGATGCGGCGCACCGCCGGCAGCGGCAGCCACGCATAGCCCGAGGGCGTGAACAGTTCGAGCACGGCGCCGATGCGCGCGTCGCCGTCGCACAGCCAGGCGAAGTCGCTGTGCGCCGCGGGCTCACCGTCGAGCGCCTGCACGGCCCGCGCGTCGGAGCGGTCGACGGTGGTCAGCGTGCCCTGCAGCGCGGGCGCCGCGTCACGCGCGGCCTCGCGCAGTGCCGCAGCCTCGTCGGCACGTTCGGCGGGCAACACGGCGGCGCCGAGCAGTTGCTCGACCCAGTCGGCATTGCCCGAGACGATGGCCGGCGTGCGTCCGCCGCCGGCCCAGAAGTCGGTGCGCTCGCGTTCGCCCCGCAGGGCCATCGCGCAGGTGACGCTGGCGGGCGTGAACGTGGGGTCGAGCTTGGTCGCGAGCTTGAGCTGGTCTTCGGCCCGCTGCCATTCGCCGCGCAGCGCGAGGAAGTGGCACAGGGCAAGGCGCAGGCCGGCATTCTGGGGACTGGCGCGGATCTGCCGCTGTACCCATTCGGTGTGCTCGGCCACGGAGCGCTCGCCCAGCACTGCAAACCCATCGCCCATGAAACTTCCCCGTTGACTGGCTGAAAGGTGAAAGGCGGCGCGCCGCGAAGGGGCGCCGCAGGAGACAGACAAACGGCTGTGGACCGCCGGCGGGGGCGGCATGGCCCCGAAGGCCACGGCCCCGCCGCGCAACAAGGAAATCAGGCTTCCTTGTTTTCCTTGATGTTCCAGCCCAGCACCGTCTCGGCGCCCTTGCCGCCCTTGTCGGTCTGTTCCCAGTACTGCTGTTTCACCTTCGCGGCCTGGAAGGCGTACTGCACGAGCACCGCATCGCCGCCCTGCTCGGCCGTGTACTGCACCGAGGTGACGAGCACTTCTTCGAGCGTGACGCGCGTGTATTCGATCTGCGAGCCGCCGGCCTTGCACACGGCCACTTCGACCTTGCTCAGGTGCTTGCCGCTCGCGCAGTTCTTCAGCACGGAAGGCGCCGCCTTGTCGATGCGCGCGAGCACCTGCAGGTCGTTGAAGCTGGCCTTGCCCACGCCGCCGCCACCGCCGCTGACCATGTTGCCAGGCTGCGTCGCTCCCCATGCAAACGACTTGATGTCGGTCCAGTCCTTGTGGTTGGAGTCCTTGGACTCACCGTTTGCACCCTCGACGCGCATGAACATGTCTACTGCCATGATTGACCCCCAAAAGTTATCGATGAATTGCCCGGTAGCGGGACAGTGGAATTAGCTGCTGTCCTTCTTGTTGGACGGCAGCTTCGAAACCAGCCGCAACGACACCGTCAGCCCCTCGAGCTGGTAGTGCGGCCGGAGAAAAAACTTGGCGGCGTAGTAGCCGGGGTTGTCCTCGATGGCTTCCACCTGGACCTCGGCCGCCGCCAGCGGCTTCATCGCCTTCGTGTCCTGCGACGAGGTGCCGGGGCTGCCGTCGACGTAGTTCATGATCCAGTCGTTGAGCCAGCGCTCCATGTCCTCGCGCTCGCGGAACGAACCGATCTTGTCGCGCACGATGCACTTCAGGTAGTGCGCGAAGCGGCAGCACGCGAACAGGTACGGCAGGCGCGCCGCCAGGTTGGCGTTGGCCGTGGCATCGGCGTCGTAGTACTCGGCCGGCTGCTGCAAAGACTGCGCGCCGATGAAGGCCGCGAAGTCGGAGTTCTTGCGGTGCACCAGCGGCATGAAGCCGTTCTTGGCGAGCTCGGCCTCGCGCCGGTCGCTGATGGCGATCTCGGTCGGGCACTTCATGTCCACGCCGCCGTCGTCGGTGGGAAAGGTGTGGGTGGGCAGGTTCTCGACCGCGCCGCCCGACTCCACGCCGCGGATCGACGTGCACCAGCCGAACTGCTTGAACGAGCGGTTGATGTTCACGCCCATCGCATAGGCCGAGTTGGCCCAGGTGTAGCGCGTGTGCAGCGCCGAGTCGGTTTCTTCCTCGAACTCGAACTCGTCGACCGGGTTGGTGCGCGCACCGTAGGGCAGGCGCGCCAGGAAGCGCGGCATGGCCAGGCCGATGTAGCGCGCGTCTTCCGAATCGCGCAGCGAGCGCCACGCGGTGTGCTCGGTGTTCTGGAAGATCTTGGTGAGGTCGCGCGGGTTCGACAGCTCCTGCCACGAGTCCATCTGCATCACGGTGGGCGAGGCGCCGGCGATGAAGGGGCAGTGCGCGGCAGCGGCGATCTTGGCCATCTCGCCGAGCATCTCGACGTCGGGCGGGCTGTGGTCGAAGTGGAAGTCGCCGATCAGCGCACCGAAGGGCTCGCCGCCGAACTGGCCGTACTCCGCTTCGTAGATCTTCTTGAACATCGGGCTCTGGTCCCAGCCGATGCCCTTGTGGCGCTTGAGCGAGCGCGCCACTTCGCGCTTCGACGCGCACATGACGCGGATCTTCAGCTGCTCGTCGGTCTCGGTGTTGTTCACGAGGTAGTGCAGGCCGCGCCATGCACCTTCGAGCTGCTGGAAGTCTTCGTGGTGCAGGATCTGGTTGATCTGCTCCGACAGCTTGCGGTCGATCTCCGTGATGATGGCCTGCACGCTGCGGTAGGCGTCGTTCGAGATGGTGACGGTGTTCTCGAGCGCCTGCACGGCCAACGTCTTGACGGCGTTCTCCACCGCCTCGCGCGCCTGCTCGGTCTTGGGCTTGAACTCGCGCTGCAGGAGGTCGGAGAACTCGTTGGGCTCGAGCGCTTCGACGGTGGCGGTGCGGGCGCGTGCGCCTTGCTGGGATGCGGTGCTCATGGTGCGGTCCTGTCGTCGGCTTGCTTGGCTGCTGCGGCATCGGCGGCCGCCTGCGCGACCGCGGGGTTGGGCGCGGACGCCAGCGACTTGAGCAGCGCCGGGTTCTGCAGCGCCTGCGCGATGAGTTGCTCGGCGCCGTTCTTGCCGTCCATGTACGAGAGCAGGTTCGACAGCTCGGTGCGCGCCTCGAGCAGCTGCTGCAGCGCGTCGACCTGGCGCGCGATGCGCGCGGGCGAGAAGTCGTCCATGCTGTCGAAGGTGATGTCCACGTTCATCTGGCCTTCGCCGGTGAGCGTGTTGGGCACCTGGAACGCGACGCGCGGCTTGATGGACTTCATGCGCTCGTCGAAGTTGTCGATGTCCACCGCCATGAACTCGCGCTCCGCGAGGTCGGGCATGGGGTCGGTCTGCTTGCCCGCGAGGTCGGCGATGACGCCCATCACGAAGGGCAGCTGGATCTTGCGTTCGCTGCCGTAGATCTCGACGTCGTACTCGATCTGCACGCGCGGCGCCCGGTTGCGCGCGATGAACTTCTGACCACTGTTCCTGACACGGTTGTCTGCCATAAGCGTCCTCTTGAAACTGAATGCATGGGTCGTACCGGTCGACCGGTGCCGGCGCGTTGTTCCTGCTCGCCGGCAGCAACGGCCGCTAGGGCAATGCGGCGTCGCCGTTCAACGGGCGGCCGGCAAGGCTTTCTATCTTTTGCAATCCCTCGGGCACGAGCTCTTCGATGATCTGGAAGAAGTTGAGGTCCATCAGCCGCTGGGCCCTGCGGATCAGCATGGGCGCCGGATGGCTCGGTTCCGTTCGTTCCAGGAACTCGCATGCTTTTTCCAACAACACTTGCACATCTTCACGAGCCGATATTTCAATCTCTTGAATACGCAGCGGACGCACTGCAGCCTGCGTGGCCGCTGCAACGTGCGCTGCGGGTGCGTGCACCTGCGCCGCACCGCTTGTGTCTTCTGCACGGCCCACTGCCGACGCCTGCGGCACCTCGTTGTGCGGCTGCTCCGGCAGCAACTGGCCCACGGTGCGCAGCGACCGTTCGAGCCTTGAAAAATCAGGCGCCCAACTCTGGCCCAGCGCGCGCTCGCAGGTCTCGCGGATGCGCTGCAGCAGTGCCAAAGCCTCACGCAGGGCCACGACCGGCGCCGCGGCCTTGTCGTGTGCGCGGCGTGCGGCCTCGCGCAGGCGGCCGACGCCGCCGGGGTAGTCCACCTGGTCGCTCTTGCTCGAATCGAGCAGCGCCTCGACCTGCCGCAGGCTCATCGCCGTGCCACCGTCTTCGAGCAGCCGCGCATCGCGCACGCTGCGTCCGAGCCCTTCGGCTTCGGCCAGTGCGGCCAGCGCATTCATGCGCGGCAGCGGGTCTTCGTTCGTGCCATCGACGACGCGCGGATGCACGTCGTTCCAGAAAGCCTGCAGCACCGCGTCGACCTGCCGCAGCCCGTCGACATAGCCCGGCAGGCCGCGGCTTTCGGTCCATGCGAGCGTGAGCGGCACCAGCACGCGCAGGTCGCGCGTGCGCACGCACAGCTGTCGTGCGATGCGGTCTACGCGCGCCCAGTCGGGCGGCTCGGCGGGAATGATGGTGTCGCCGAACTGCTGCTCGCGCTTGCCCGTGGCCGCCTGTTGGAGCGCCATGAAATCGGCGTCGTATTCCAGATCTTCACCACAGGGAAGCGGGCCCTCGACGGGCGTCTGCAACAGATCGATCTCATTCGGCAGCAACCACGACTCCCTTGATTTATCCACTCGCGATGGTAGTCATCTTGAGGGTAAGAAGAGGCATGGTCAACCGCAACAGAATGCAAAGTGCAGCCTCTGAATTCCAAAGGAGTACATCTGCTTTTAAAGTGCAGAAGTACGGGCTACAGCAGCCGACGCGACGCGAGGTTGCGCATCAACGCACCGAGGCCGAAAGACCACCGCGGCGCCTGGTCTGCATGCACGACGCGGTTGTTCAACGCACCCAATTCAGGGGCCGCGATGCGCACATGGTCGCCCACGACATGCGTGAATCCTTGCCCCGGTCCGTGACGGTCTTGTGTCGGCGCGAACATCGTGCCCAGAAACAACATGAAACCGTCTGGGTAGGCGTGGTGGCGGTTGAGTGTCTGCGCCACGAGGTCGAGCGGATCGCGGCTGATCTTCGACAGCGAGCTCGAACCTTCGAGCGTGAAGCCCTCGGGGCCCGTCACGTTCAACGCGACCGTGATGCGTCGCACGTCGGCGATGCCGAAGTGCGCATCGAACAGACGGATGAACGGGCCGATGGCGCACGAGGCGTTGTTGTCCTTGGCCTTGCCCAGCAGCAGTGCGCTGCGGCCTTCGAAGTCGCGCAGGTTGACGTCGTTGCCGAGCGCGGCGCCGAGCGTCTCGCCGCGGCTGTTCACCGCGAGCACGACTTCGGGCTCGGGGTTGTTCCAGGCCGAGTCCGCGTGGATGCCCACGTCGGCGCCGGTGCCCACGGCCGCGAGCACCGGGGCCTTGGTGAAGACCTCGGCGTCGGGGCCGATGCCGACCTCGAGGTACTGCGACCACATGCCTTGCGCGATGAGCACGTCCTTCACCTTCATGGCTTCGGGCGAGCCCGGCACGATGTCGGCGAGGTTGTCGCCCAGCACATCGCCGATGGCCGCGCGCGTGGCCTCGGCGCGCGAGGCATCGCCGCGTGCCTGCTCTTCGATCACGCGTTCGAGCAGGCTCGCGACGAAGGTCACGCCGCTGGCCTTCACGACCTGCAGGTCGCAGGGGGCGAGCAGCCAGGCCTGATTGCTGTCGCGCGTGCTTTCGTCGCTGTTGGCGAGCACGGCATCGAGCGCGGCGATGCGCGGTGCGGTGCCCGCTTGCAATGCCGCGCGCACGGCCTCGGCCGGCGAGCCCTGGCCTTCGAGCAGGTCGCTCATGGTGGGCGCGAGCGTCGACAGGTCGTGCAGGCCGTCGCCCTGCACGGCCACCAGCACCGGGCCCACGCCGGGTTGCCAGAGACGGCCGACAAGGGTGGCGCGCTCGGCGTCGCGGGGCAGGCTGGAAGCGGTCGAAAGGTCCAAAGGCATGGTGGGGTGTCTCCGTGAATAAGGTCTGCGCGCCATCGTAGCCGCGGGCCCACGGCCGCGCGCGCCGCGGGTCAGTGGCCCGGCGTGCTCCGCACGCGCGCCACGTCGGCGGGCAGGTTCGTCCACTGCGCTTCCTGCGGCGCGAAGCGTGCGCGCATGTAGCCGGCGAGGTCGGCGATCTGGCGGTCGTCGAGCGCCTCGCGGAACGCGGGCATGAAGCCGATGTCGCGGTGCGCGGGCGCGCGCACGCCGTCGAGGATGGTGCGCAGCAGGTTGTCGGGCCGTGTGCTCGTGAGGCTGCTGTTGAGTGCGAGCGGCGTGTTCACGCCCAGCAGCGTGGGACCGTCGCCGTCGTGGTGGCACGACGCACACGCGCTGTCGAACATGCGCTGCGCGGGGCCGAGCAGCTGGCCCTGCGTGCGCGCGGCGTTGTCGATGGCCTGCTGCGCGAGCGCCTGCGGCTGCGCGACCGGCTCGGGGTTGAAGGAGCCGAGGTAGACGGCCATCGCGCGCACGTCGGCGTCGGGCACCTGCGCGAGTTCGCGCACCACCTCGGCCATCGGGCCGCCCGCGATGCCGTGGCGTGGCGAGTGGCCGTTGCGCAGGTAGCGGTACAGCGCATCGGTGTCCCACGGCACGGCAGCCTTCGACAGCTGCGTGAGCGCGGGCGCTTCCCAGCCATCGACCATCGCGCCCGAGAGGAACGCGCTGCCGCCCTGCTCCGCGCCGAGCGCGTTGCGCGGCGTGTGGCAGGCGCCGCAATGGCCCAGGCCGTTGACGAGGTAGGCACCGCGGTTCCATTCGGCGCTCTGCGTGGGCACAGGCGGAAGCGGCGCGGGGTCGTGGAACAGCGCGTTCCAGCCTGCCATCAGCGGGCGCAGGTTGAACGGGAACTTGAGTTCGGACTTGGGCGTTGGCGCACGCACCGCCGGCATCGCCATGAAGTACGCATAGAGCGCCTGCAGGTCGTCGTCGCTGGTCTTCGCGAAGGCGGTGTAGGGGAACGCGGGGTACAGGTGGTGGCCGTCGCGCGAGACGCCTTCGCGCATCGCGCGCTGGAAGGCGCTGAAGGACCAGCGGCCCAGGCCCGTCTCGGCATCGGGCGTGAGGTTGGTGGTGTAGAGCGTGCCGAAGGGCGTGTCCATCGCGCGGCCACCGGCGTTGGGTGCGCCGCCCGGCGCGGTGTGGCACACGGCGCAATCGCCGAGCGCGGCGAGCACGCGGCCGCGTTCGATGGTGGACTCGCTGTAGACCGGCGCGCTGAGTGACACCGGCGCGATGGCCGAGCGCCAGCCGAGCAGGCCGGCGACGACGCCGAGGCCGCCGATGAAGAGCGCGGCGCCGGTGGCCCACAGACCCTTGCGACGCGGCCACAGAGCAGCGCTCACGCCTGCGCTTGGGGCAGGTGAGGAAGAGGGCCCGGCGGCATCGCCCTGCACTGGCGGCGGTGGCAGCGAGCCCCGGTTCAATTCCGCCAGCACCGTCTCCGGCGTGAACGGCGGCGAGCGGAAGCGCACGCCCGTCGCATCGAAGATCGCATTCGCGATCGCCGCCGTGCCCGGCACCGACGACGACTCGCCCGCACCCAGCGACGGCTCGCCCGGCCGCGGCATGTGCATCACCTCGATCACCGGCACGTCGCGGAAATTAATGATCGGGTAGCTGCCCCACTCGCGGCTCGCGACCACGCCGGTCGGCAACACGCCCGGCAACTGCGCACCGCCAGCAGCAGCACCTTGTTGCGGCGCGAACTGCACCTGCTCCTTGAGCGCGCGGCTCGTGGTCTGGATCACGTTGCCGTGCACCTGGTGCTCGACGCCCGCCGGGTTGACCAGCAGCCCCGCGTCGTGCCCCACCACCACGCGGCGCACATGCACCTCGCCGGTCTTCTGGTTGACCTCGACATCGGCCACCCACGCAGCCCATGCGGCGCCGAAGCCCGGCCACTTGCTGTGGATGTAGCGCGCGTACGCAAAGCCCTGGCCGAAGAGGATGTCTCCGCCTTCGCCGAGCCCGCCGTCGGCGTTCTCCTGCGGCCCGGTGCGCATGCGCCAGCCGGCCTTCTGCGCGGTGGCCTGCACGAGCTCGACCGCGCGCGGATCGTCCAGATGCCGCAGGCGGAACTGCACGGGGTCGACACCCGCCGCCGTCGCCAGCTCGTCGATGTACGACTCGTGCGCGAACGAACTCGGCAGCGCCGACACGCCGCGCAGCCACGAGGCGCGCACGATCGGCGCCATGTCGTTGACCTTCACGCGCAGGTTGTCGTAGCTGTAGGGCGGTCGCGCGGTGCGGTCGCCCATCTCGTAGGCCTGCGCCACGGGCTCGACCGTGCGCGTGAGCAGCAGCGCCAACGTGGGCGCGCCGTTCGAGGGGTAGGAGGTTTCGAAGTCGTAGGCCGCGACGCGGCCGTCGGCCATGAGCCCGCCGTCGATCTCCATGAGCTGCGCGGCGCCCTTGGGCTCCCACGCATGCTCCTGCTCGCGCGAGAGCTGCACGCGCACCGGCGCGCCCACGGCGCGCGCGAGCAGCGCGGCATCGGCCGCCACGTCGTCGGCGCCGTTGCGGCCGTAGCAGCCCGCGGCCTCCATGCGCACCACGTCGACCTGCACGTCGTCCACGCCCATCAACTTCGCGAGGTCGGCGCGCAGCACGTGCGGGTTCTGCGAGCCGGCCCAGCAGCGCAGCTGCATGCCGCTGCCGTCGGCGGGCTGCCACTCGGCCAGCGCGCACGAGGGGCCGATGGACGCATGCATCTGGTAGGGCCACACATAGGTGCGCTGCATCGGCTGCGCGGCGGCGGCCATGGCGCCGTCGACATCGCCTTCGTCGACCAGCAGGCGCTGCGTCGAGGGGTTGTCGCGCAGGGCCTGTGCGACGTCGCGCAGGTCGGGCATGCCGGGCCAGGGCTTCCAGGTCACGCGCAGCTCGCGCATCGCCTGCTCGGCGTGCTCCTCGCGCTCGGCGACGATGCCGACGAAGTCGCGCACCACGACCACGGCACGGATGCCGGGGATGTGGGCGATCGACGACTCGTCGACCGATTCGAGCGTGTTGCCGATGAACTCGCCGTGGTCCGCGCCCGCGTACGGCGGGCGCACCACGCGGCCGTGCAGCATGCCGGGCACGCGCATGTCGTGCACGAACACGAGGTCGCCCGCGAGCTTGGCCGGGATGTCGACACGCGCCTGGCGCGTGCCGACGAGGCGGTAGTCGGCCGGGTTCTTGGGGGTGGCGTCGAGGTCCAGCCGCAGCACCGTGCGCTGGTGCACCACGAGTTCCGCGTAATTGACGTGACGGTCCGGCGCCTCGGCCACGCGCACCACGCCGTTGCGCACCTGCAGCGCATCGACGGCCGCGCCCAGCCGCTCGGCCGCGCGCGCCAGCAGCCATGCGCGTGCCTGCGCGGCGGCCAGCCGCAGCGGCTGCGCGTGGATCTGGATCGACGCGCTCGCGATGGTCGCGCCCTGGTTGGGCGCGCGCGCGGTGTCGCCGAGCATCATGCGCACGCAGGGCATGCCGAGGTCGAGCTCCTCGGCCACGATCTGCGCCAGCGCGGTCTGGATGCCGGTGCCCAGGTCGACGTGGCCGTTGAGCGCGGAGACGCTGCCGTCGTCCCACAGCGCGAGCAGCACCTCGTCCCCTTCACTGGGGTGGCTGGCGATGAAGGCAGGCTGGCCCTTGGCGGGCGGCGGCGGGGGCGGCGCCTCGCGCACCACCAGCAGCACGCCATCGGCAGCGAGGAATTCCGCGCGCGTCTGCGGCAGGTCGGCGCGGCGCGTCATGCGGCGGGGGCGTCCGGCGGGGCCATGCGCAGGCGCACGGCGGCGCGCTGCACGGCGTCGAGGATCTCGATGTGCGTGCCGCAGCGGCACAGGTTGCCCGAGAGCTCGCTGCGGATACGCGCCTCGCTCGCGCCGGGATCACGCGCGAGCAGCGCCGCGGCCTGCATCACCATGCCGTTGAGGCAGTAGCCGCACTGCGCGGCCTGCGCGTCTTCGAAGGCGGCCTGCACCGGATGCCAGCGCCCGCGCATGCCCAGGCCTTCGAGCGTGGTGATGCTGCGCCCTGCCACGCCGTGCGCCGGAATCACGCAGGACCGCGCGGCCACGCCGTCGACATGCACCGTGCACGCGCCGCACTGCCCGAGCCCGCAGCCGTACTTGGGCCCGTTGAGCCCGAGGTCGTTGCGCAGCAGGTGCAGCAGCGAGGCTTCGCGCGGCACGCCGGCGAGCGCGTGCGCCCGGCCGTTGACCTGCAGGTGCAGCGGCTCAGCGCCGCAACTGGCCGTCACGGGTGTACATCTCCAGGTCCACGAAGGTCGAGCCGTTGTGGTTCTTCGCGCTGTAGTCGACGGGGAAGTCGCCGAAGCGCGTGCTGCCGATGCTCTCGAGCCCGGCGATGAAGCTGTCGCGCGTGAGCGCCTTGCCCGCGCGGCGCAGGCCCTCGGCCATCACGCGCGCGACGATGTAGCCCTCGAGCGCGGTGTAGCTGTCGATCTTCTGGCCGAACTCGGCGCGGTCGCGCTGGTAGTCGGCCACGATGGGCACGCGCTGCGCACCGGGCGGCGGCACGATGCTGGCCGTGACCAGCCCGGCGAGCTTGCCTTCGAGCCGCTTGGCCGAACCCGCCGCGTCGGTGATGCCGACCGACAGCGTGTACAGCGGTGCGGCCGCGCCGCTCGCGCGGTAGTCGCGGATGAAGACCTCGGTCATGCGCCCGGCCATGATCATCACGACGGCGCCGGGGCGGCCCTCGGCGAGCCCGCCGATCACCTGCTTGGCGTCTTCGGCCGCGATGGCCATGGGCAGCGTCTGCACCACCTTCACCTTGTACTCGGCGGCCAGCTGCTCGCAGGTGGCGAGGTTCGACTTGCCGAAGGCGCTGTCCTGGTAGACCACGGCGATCGACTGGATGCCCAGCGTCGAGAGGTGGCTGATGATCTTGCGCAGCTCCAGGTCGTAGCCCGCGCGCACGTGGAACAGGTAGCGGTTGGTCTTGGTGCGAAACGACGTGGTGCCCACCAGCGGCGCGAACATCGGCACGCCGGCCTTCTCGGCCAGCGGCATGGCGGCCGCGAGGTTGCCCGTGGCGACGTAGCCGGTGAGCGCGAAGACCTTGTCCTCGTCGATCAGCTTGGCGGTGTTGACGGCCGTCTTCGCGGGCTCGTAGGCGTCGTCGTAGGTGACGAGTTCGATCTTGCGGCCGTGGATGCCGCCCGACTTGTTGACGCGGTCGAAGTACAGCTGGATGCCCGCGCGGTAGTCGACGCCGAAGTCTTTCGCCGGGCCGCTGAACACGGCCGACTGGCCGATGCGGATGGTGCTGTCGGTCACGCCGTTGTCCGCGCGCGCCGGCCGCAGCAGGCCGGGGCCGAGGGCCAGGGCCGCGCCGCCCGCCACCAGGGTGCGCCTTGAAATCGAAAGCTTCATGCGTCGTCTGTCTCTTTGTTGTTGTCGTCGGAGGGGTGTTGCCGCGGCGGCGCCGCGGACTTCGTCGTCGTCAGCCGGCCTGGATGTCGCCCGACTGGATGCGCTTCACGCCCTTGGCCGTCATCTGCTTCCAGGCGGCGGCCAGCGAGCCGTTGAGGTCGATGCCGCGCGTGGCGTCTTCGATCACGTAGGCCTCGAAGCCGGCCTTGCGCGCGTCCATCGCGGTCCAGGCCACGCAGAAGTCGGTGGCCAGGCCGGTGACGAACACAGTCTTGATGCCGCGCGCCTTGAGGTAGCCGGCCAGGCCAGTGGCCGTCTTGTGGTCGGCCTCCTCGAAGGCGGAGTAGCTGTCCATGTCCTTGTGGAAGCCCTTGCGGATGATGAGCTGCGCGGTCGGCACCTTCAGCTCCTTGCCGAGCGCGGCATCGTCGGTGCCCTGCACGCAATGGTCGGGCCACAGCACCTGCGTGCCGTAATTGAGCTTGGTGGTCTCGAAAGGCTTCTTGCCGCTGTAGGTGCTGGCGAACGAGGCGTGGCCCGCCGTGTGCCAGTCCTGCGTGACGACGATGTTCTGGAACGCGGGCGCCAGCGCGTTGATGACCGGGATCACCTCGTTGCCGCCCTTCACCGCGAGCGTGCCGCCGTCCAGAAAACAGTTCTGCACGTCGACCACGATCAGCGCGGCCTTGCCACCGGGCTTGATCTTGCCGGCCGCGAAAGCGGAGAGGCCGAAACTGCCGAGGCTGCCGGCGAGCCCCAGGGCAGCGGCGGACTTCAAGACGGTTCTGCGATGCATGGTGTGGACTCCGGTGGTTGAGGAAAGGAAACGGTCAGACGCTGAGGTAGGCCCTGCGCACTTCTTCGTTGGCCGCCAGTTCGGCCATCGTCGCGTGGTAGCGGATCTGCCCCTTCTCGAGCACGTAGGCGCGGTCGGAGACCAGCTCGGCGAAGTGCATGTTCTGCTCCGACAGCAGGATGCTCACGCCCTGCGCCTTGAGCTCGAGGATCATGTTGGCCATCTGCTCGACGATGACGGGGGCCACGCCCTCGGAGGGCTCGTCGAGCAGCACGAGATACGGGTTGCCCATCAGCGTGCGCGCCACAGTGAGCATCTGCTGCTCGCCACCGCTCATGCGGCCACCGGGGCGGTTGGGCATCTCGCCGAGGTTGGGGAACAGCTGGAACAGGCGCTCGGGCGTCCACAGCGGCGCGGCGGTGCCGTCGGCCCACTGGCGCGCGGGCTGCTTGCCGACCTCGAGGTTCTCCATCACCGTGAGGTCGGTGAACACGCGCCGGTCTTCGGGCACGAAGCCCAGGCCCAGGCGCGCCGCGTGGTGCGGCTCGCTCTTCGAAATGTCGTGGCCCAGGAAGCGCACGGCGCCGCGGCGCTTGGTGAGCATGCCGATCAGCGTCTTGAGCGTGGTCGACTTGCCCGCGCCGTTGCGGCCCATGAGCGCGACGACTTCGCCGCGCCGCACTTCGAGGTCGACGTCGTAAAGAATCTGCGCGGCGCCATACCAGGCGCACAGCGCCTTGGCTTCCAGAAGAGGTTCGTGCGTGCTCATGCGGCAACTCCCAATGCGGCGGCCTTTTCGGCGATCTTCTCGAAGGTCTTGCCGCTGCCGAAGTACACCTCCTGCACCTTCGGGTGGTCGCGGATTTCCAGCGGCTTGCCCTGCGCGATGAGGCGCCCGCGCGCCAGCACGATCATGCGGTCGGCGTACGCGAACACCACGTCCATGCTGTGCTCGGTGAAGAGCACGGCCATGCCGCGCTGGATGACGAGGTCCTTGGTGAGCGCCATGAGCGAGTTGCGCTCCTGGGGCGCCATGCCGGCGGTGGGCTCGTCCATGAGCAGCAGCTTGGGCGAGTTGGCCATGGCGATGGCGAGTTCGACGCGCTTCACGTCGCCGTAGGCCAGCACGCTGCAGGGCCGGTCGGCCTGCGCCTTCATGCCGACCTGGTCGAGCAGCGCCAGTGCTTCGTCGCGCTTGTGGTCGGCCGCGCGGCGCCACATCGAGAACAGCTTGTGGTCGTGCGAGAGCAGCGCCATCTGCACGTTCTCGACCACGGTGAGCGAGGCAAAAGTTTCGGCGATCTGGAAGGTGCGGCCCACGCCCTTGCGCCAGATCTCGCGCGGCTTGCGGCCCACGAGCTCGTGGCCGTCGAGCGTGATCGAGCCCTGGTCGGCCTTGAGCTGGCCGTTCACCATGTTGAAGGTGGTCGACTTGCCGGCGCCGTTGGGGCCGATGAGTGCGAGCAGTTCGCCGGGCGGCAGCTCGAAGCTGATGCCGTCGACGGCCTTCACGCCGCCGAACGATTTGCCGAGGTTGGTGACTTTGAGGAGGCTCATGCCTTCACCTCCTTGAGCTTGGCGTCTGCTTCATCATGCTTCGGTGCGCGCCACCGGTCGACGAGCTGCTTGATCGAACCTGCAATGCCCTGCGGGAACAGCAGCACCAGGATCAGGATGATGGCGCCGAGCATGGCGCGCCAGTAGTCGGTGTTGCGTGCCACGGTGTCGTGCAGCCAGGTGAAGGTGACGGCGCCGACCACCGGCCCCGCCAGGGTCTGGATGCCGCCCAGCAGCACCATCACGAGGCCGTCGACCGACTTGCCGACCGACAGGCTTTCCGGCGAGATGCTGCCCTTCGAGAACGCATAGAGCGCGCCGGCCAGGCCCGCCACGGTGCCCGCGATGACGAAGGCCGCCCACTGCATGCGCTTGACGTCGATGCCGATGGCGTCGGCGCGCAGCACCGAATCGCGGCCCGCGCGCAGCGCATAGCCGAAGGGCGAGAACAGCACGCGGCGCAGCCACCACACGCCCGCGCCCACGAGCACCAGCGTGAGCCAGTAGTACACCTGCTTGTTCGACAGCCACTCCGAGGGCCACACGCCGGTCAGGCCGTTGCTGCCGCCCGTGAAGCTGTCCCACTGGTAGGTGACGGCCCAGGTGATCTGCGCGAAGGCCAGCGTGAGCATCGCCAGGTACACGCCCGACAGCCGCACCGCGAACCAGCCGTAGACGAAGGCGCCGAGTGCCGCCACCAGCGGCGCGACCACCAGCGCCAGCTCCATCGGCAGGTGCAGCGCGCGCACCAGCAACGCCGCGCCGTAGGCCCCGAGGCCGAAGTACGCAGCGTGGCCGAAGGAGTGCATGCCGGCCGGCCCCATGATGAAGTGCAGGCTGGTGGCGAACAGCGCGGCGATCAGCAGGTCGATCATCAGCACCGTGGTGTAGGGCGAGCCGGCCGTCAGCAGCGGCAGCGCGGCCAGCACCAGCGCGAGCCCGGCGGCGGCCACGATGTAGGCGGTGCTGGGGCGGCGCAGCGGTTCTTCCTGCATGCCGACATAGCGGCTCGGCGCCTGCGGCCGGCCGAACAGGCCCCAGGGGCGCCACACCAGCACGATGGCCATCACGAGGAAGTCGACCATCAGCGTGAGCTTGGAGAACGACACGTCGATGCCGAAGATCTGCACCACGCCCAGCCAGATGCACACGGCCTTGATCTCGGCGATGAGCAGCGCGGCCACGTAGGCGCCGGGCAGCGAGCCCATGCCGCCGACCACCACGACGACGAAGGCGGCGCCGATGGTGTTCAGGTCCATCTCGAGCGTGGCGGGTTCGCGCGGCAATTGCAGTGCGCCGCCCAGGCCCGCGAGCAGCGCGCCGAGCGCGAACACGGCGGTGAAGAGCCAGGCCTGGTTGACGCCCAGCGCGCTGACCATCTCGCGGTCTTGCGTGGCGGCGCGCACCAGCGTGCCGAAGCGCGTGCGCGTGAGCAGCAGCCACACGAGGCCGAGCACCAGCGGACCGACGACGATCAGGAACAGGTCGTACGAAGGAAACTGGCGTCCGAGGATTTCGACCGAGCCCTTCAGGCCCGGCGCGCGCGGGCCGAGCAGTTCGTCAGGACCCCAGAGCCACAGCACCGCGTCCTTGATGACCAGCACCAGCGCGAAGGTGGCCAGGAGCTGGAACAGCTCGGGCGCCTTGTAGATGCGGCGCAGCAGCAGCACCTCGATGAGCGCGCCCAGCACGCCCACCGCGAGCGCGGCGATCAAGAGCGCAGGCCAGAAGCCCACGCTCGGGCCGAGCTTCTCGACCAGCGTGTACGCGACGTAGATGCCCACCATGAAAAAAGATCCATGGGCGAAGTTGACGATGCGCGTCACGCCGAAGATCAACGAGAGGCCGGCCGCCACCAGAAACAGCGAAGACGCGCCAGCCAACCCGTTGAGCAACTGAACAACGAAGCCTGAAAAGCTCATGAAGGACCCTGAGGAAACTGGAGACACCGCGCCCCGCCGCGCTCAAGAAGCGGCGGCGGACGCGTTGCAGGAGCCGTGCGGTCAGTCCGCAGGGCGCATCTTTTTCACTTCGTCGTCGGTGGGCTGGAACTTGGCACCGTCGAGGTACACGTAGTCGACCATCACGCCCTTGCCGCCGTCGTTCTTCGTCTTGCCGACGTACGCGCCCATGGTGGACTGGTTGTCCTGCGCGCGGTAGCTGATCTTGCCGAAGGGCGTGTCGACCTGCAGGCCCTTGAAGGCGGCCACGAGCTTCTCGGTGTCGGTGCTGCCGGCCTTCTTCACGCCGGCGGCGATCGAGTAGATGGCGCTGTAGCCCACCACCGAACCCAGGCGCGGGTAGTCCTTGAACTTGGCCTGGTAGGCGTCGTTGAAGGCCTTGTGTTCGGCGGTCTTCACGCCGTACCAGGGGTAGCCGGTGACGACCCAGCCGTTGGGTGCTTCGTCCTTCAGCGGGTCGAGGTACTCGGGCTCGCCGGTCAGCACGCTCACGACCTCGCGGTCCTTGAACAGGCCGCGCGTGTTGCCTTCACGCACGAACTTGGACAGGTCGGCGCCGAACAGCACGTTGAAGATGGCGTCGGGCTTGGCATCGGCCAGGGCCTGCACCACGCTGCCCGCATCGACCTTGCCCAGCGGCGGCGCCTGCTCGGCGACGAACTCGACGTCGGGCTGGATCGCCTTGAGCAGCGTCTTGAAGGTGGCGACCGACGACTGGCCGTACTCGTAGTTGGGGTACACGATGGCCCAGCGCTTCTTCTTGAGCTTGGCAGCCTCGGGCACCAGCATCGCGACCTGCATGTAGGTCGAGGGGCGCAGGCGGTAGGTGTACTTGTTGCCGTTGCTCCAGACGATCTTGTCGGTGAGCGGCTCGGCGGCGAGGTAGAAGAATTTTTTCTGCTTGGCGAAGTCGGTCAGCGCCAGGCCGGTGTTCGACAGGAAGGCGCCGGCCAGCACGTCGACCTTCTCGCGCGAGATGAGCTCTTCGGCCACACGCACGGCGTCGCCCGGGTTGGCGTTGTCGTCGCGGCTGATGAGCTCCAGCTTCTTGCCGTTGACGCCGCCCTTGGCGTTGATCTCGTCGACCGCCAGTTCCATGCCCTTCTTGTAGGGCTCGAGGAAGGCGGGCTGCGCCTTGTAGCTGTTGATTTCGCCGATCTTGATCACGCCCTGCGCATGCGCGGGGACGAGGGCGGTGGCCAGCGTGACGACGGAAGCGGCGCAGAAGGCAAGGCGCAATGGATTCATCGGGAAGCTCCTAGAAGTTCGAACAGAAAACACGATGCGGGTGACGATGCAATGACAGGTCAGCGAAGGCCGTCTTCGCCCTTGATCTCGCTGGCTTGCAGGCCGCCGACGCGCGGCAGCGGACGGCCGCTGTCGGTGACGGCCACGGCCACGACGATCTCGTTGGCGCGCGGCGCGTCGGCCACGCGGGCCTCGACGGCGTCGAAGTGGCTGCGCACGAAGGCGGCGTCCTTGTGGCCCAACGGCACGTCGATGGCGGTGCCCAGCGTGCCCTGCTTCTTGGCCGAAGGCACGAGCGCGGCGCCCTTCTCGACCGCCACGCGCAGCGGCGCGCCCAGCTTGGGATGCAGGATGGCGGCCGCATGCTCCAGCTCGCCGCGCTCGCCGACGATGGCGGCCTTGCCGTAGCTCTGCGCCTGGCCGGGCTCGATGCCCAGCGCCTTCACGGCCTTCTGGCCCAGCAGCGCGCCAAGCTCTTCGCCGATGGCGATGAGTTCGTCGAGGTTCTCGCTGTAGCGGCCGGCATAGGGGTTCTCGATGACGGCGATGGCGACGGCGCGGCGCGTGGGCGGCGTCACGTCCTGGCCCATTTCCTTGCGGGTTTCATCGACCTGGATGACGAGCTTGCGGATGTTGGCGGTCATGTCTGTGTGTTCCTTGTCTTGTCTCTTGTCTTGTGCGGTCAGCGCAGGCCGTCCCACTTGCTGATGTCCTTGGCGAGCAGGCCGCCGACGCGCGCATGCACGCGGTAGCCGGTGCTCATCGCGAGGATGAAGACGATCTCGTCGGCCATCGGCGCGCCGGGCACGCGCACTTCGATGGCGTCGAACTGGCCGCGCACGTAGCTGGCGTTGATGTTGGTGAGCGGCACGTCGAGCGCGGCGCCGGGCGGGCCGACCTTCTTGGTCGAGGGCACGATCGACAGCGCGTTGCCGGGCTGGCCGGTTTTCTCTTCGGCCTTGCCCGCGGTGTAGGCGGCGCGGCTGCCCTTCCAGCCGAGCAGCTCGCGCATCGCGTAGCCGCCGGGCACGTGCCACAGCGCGCCGTGCTCCAGCTCGCCGTCGGCACCGACGATGGCGCCCTTGCCGTAGGTGGCGATCTGTTCGAGCGGCACGTCCATGGCCGCGTGCAGCTGGTGCGCCATGTCGACGCCCACGGGGTCGAGCAGCGCCATCATCGGCAGGATGTCGGGCTCGTAGCGGCCCGCGAAAGGATTGGTCAGCACCGCGCCGATGGCACCGCGCACCAGCGGCGTTTCGGCACGCGGTCCGAACTCGTGGTGGATGTGCTCGACATGGGTGAAGACGCGACGGATTTCGATCATGAAAAAGAACCTTGCTTTCGTTAAGCAAATACTGAACCAACTGCTTCGGGCAGCGCGATGTCCAGCGACTTCGAGCATAAGGGTTCCACCCGCCGCCACTGCCCCTGGCAAACGAGCAGAACGGCCCACACGAGCCCCCTTTTCTGCAACGCGTGGGCGCACGCCGCGCCCGCATCGAGTGCATGGTGCACCTGCGCGGGCGCCAGCGGCGGCACGTCGACGGTGACGAGGGTGTCGCCGAGGTCGCTGTCGTCCTTGCAGGCGCTGGCGGGCAGGCGCTGGATGGCGGCGTCGGCCACGTCGACGGCGTTGGCGATCACGGTGGCGGCGGCGTCGGCCTGCGCCGCGGTGGCGGCCAACACCGTCACGCTGTCGGCGATGCCCAGCGAGAAACTGCGCCCGCGCCAGCCGCTGGTGGCGACGCCGCGCACCGGCTGGTCGGCGTGCAGCTCGAACTGGCCGTCGGTCGTGAGCATGCCGCTGTCGCGCCAGTCGAAGCGCGCGAGATCGGCGAACAGGCCCACGCGCGCCGTGTGGCCGGGCGCGAGGTGCAGCGCGATGTCGCCGCCGTTGTTGACCCAGGCGCGCTCGATGCCGGGCCGGTCGTAGAAGGCGATGAGTTCCTGCGCCACGCTGCCGGCCACGGCCGCCATGGGCGTGAGGAACAGCGGCGAAAACGCATCGCAGGCGTCCCACATGCGCCGCGCAACGACGCCGCGCGGGCGCTGGCGCGCGGCCACGGGCAGGCGCAGCTGCGGCAGCTCGCGCACGAGTTCGTCGAGCACATGGCCGAAGCGCGCCCAGGCCGCGTCGTGCGCGGCCGCGACGGCGTACGGGTCGCCGTGCGCTTCGGCCACGATGTCGATCGGGCCGTGGTTGAAATGCCAGCGGCCCGCGTCGAGCGCCGTGCGTTGGGCGGACATTTTTCAGCCCAGCATGGGAGCGTGACCAAGCGGCCACGGATTGGCATCGTCGATGACGAGCCATTGGCGCGCCAGCGGTGCGCCGTCTTCCTGCCACGCACCGCGCGCGAGCGCCTGTTCGAGCGGGAAGATGTGTTCGACGTGGCCACCGAGCGCCTCGTAGTCGGCGCGCCGCATGCTGAACTCGATGGGCGCGACGATGGCCGGCGTGGGCACGGTGCCGAAGCTGTTGTCGGGCATGCGCATGACGTCGGCCATCACCGTGATGCCGCCGCCGGGCCACACATAGGCCGGCGCGCCGCCGCAGGTGACGTTGACCAGCGCGCGCTTGATGGCGCGCGTGAGCAGCACCGGGTTCTCGGTGACGCCCGCGCGCAGGCTGCCGCCGGCGCCGCCGAGGAACAGCACGGTGCACAGCGAAGGCTCGCAGTTCTCGCCGATGCGATCGACGATGCGGCGCACCTCAGGCGGCATGGGCTGCTCGACGGGCTTGAGTGCCTCGTCGAGCACGTACCACTGCGCGTGCTCGCCGGTGGTGGAGGTCATGAGCAGGCGCAGGCCGGGGCGGGCCACGCCCTCCTCCCAGCCTTCGATGATCGCCAGCGGGTCGGCGATGTCGGTGCCGCCCCAGCCGTTGCCGGGGTTCGCGACCTGGAAGTAGCGCCCCGGCGTCGACTTGCGCCCCAGCATCTGGATGCCCGAAGGCGTCATGTCGAGGCAGCGGCCGGCCTGGTGCTCGGTGAGCACGCCGGTGATGTGGTCGTCGACCACCACCACCTCGTCGGCCACGCCGGCGAACTGGCGCGCGAAGATGCCCACGGCGGCCGAGCCGCAGCCCACGCGCATGCGCTGTTCTTCGACGCCGTTGACGATGGGCGCCTTGCCGGCCTGGATGACGAGGCTGGCGCCGCCGTCGATGGTGCATTCGACCGCCTGCTTGTTGCCCAGCAGCTGCATGAGCTCGGCCGTCATGCGGCCTTCCTTCTTGCTGCCGCCCGTGAGGTGGTGCACGCCGCCCAGCGACAGCATCTGCGAGCCGTACTCGGCCGTGGTGACATGGCCCACGACCTCGCCCTTGTAGCGCACGTTGGCCTGCTCGGCGCCCAGGAAGCGGTCGGTGTCGATCTTCACCTTGAAGCTGCAGTAGCTGAAGATGCCTTCGGTGACGACGGTGACCATGTCGACGCCCTGGGCTTTCGAAGCCACGATGAAGGGCGCGGGCTTGTAGTCGGGATACGTGGTGGACGAGCCCACGCCGGTGACGAAGACCTCGTCGGCGTGCAGCAGGTCGCCGTTCCAGTCGGGCGTGGCGTCTGCCTCGGCCGCCTCGGCGCCGGGCCGATCGAAGGGCACGAGCGCCGGCTGTTCGCTGGCAAGCGTGCGGCGCAACAGCACCACCGGGTCGACGCGCACCAGCACGCCCTGGCGGTTGGCGTAGCGGTCGCAGGCGCCGGTGCGGCCGTCGGAGATCTGGCACAGCACCGGGCAGGCGTTGCACTCGACCTTGGCGGTGCTCATCTTCTCGTTGCGCGGCGGCGCCTTGCCGAAGGCGGCGCCCCCGGCCTGCGCGACCAGGGGCATGTCGATGCCGGGCAATCCGTCTGTCTTGGTGTGTTCAGTCATCGGGGCGATCTCGTGGTGTGGTGCTGTCGGAGCGGGTCTTCAGGCTCCGGAGGTTTGCAACAAACGTGCCGTGCAGGTGCTTGTGCGGCGGCTTTCGTTTGTGTAGCATCCCCTACACTTTCATGTTGCGTTCACTACATCAAAGGTCAATGTAGCAAACAGGCCCGATGCTTGCAATGGTGTTTTCTCGCGGTGTTCATCGGGGTTTTTCCGACCAACGACAATGGAGGGTTGCTAGCCGGCCGATGGCGGACGCCCCAAAGGCGTGCATTTCGGCTCAGCCACCCTTTTCTGTCTTCAACCAACACTTGAGTTCTGTATGAGTGCATTCAGCGAAGAACGCGTCCTGAGCGTCCACCACTGGACCGACCGCCTGTTCACCTTCACCACCACGCGCGACCCGGCGCTGCGCTTCTCGAACGGTCATTTCACGATGATCGGCCTGAAGGTCAACAACAAGCCCCTGCTGCGCGCCTACAGCATCGTGAGCCCGAACTACGAGGAGCACCTGGAGTTCCTGAGCATCAAGGTGGAAGACGGCCCGCTCACCTCGAAGCTGCAGCACATCCAGGTGGGCGACACCGTGATCGTGGGCCGCAAGCCCACCGGCACGCTGCTCATCGACTACACGCTGCCGGCCAAGCGCCTGTACCTGTTCGGCACGGGCACCGGCCTGGCGCCGTTCATGAGCATCATCCGCGACCCCGACACGTACGAGAAGTTCGAGCAGGTCATCCTGGTGCACGGCGTGCGCCAGGTCGACGAGCTGGCTTATCACGACCTCGTGACCGACCACCTGCCCAAGCACGAGATCCTGGGCGAGATGATCGCCAAGCAGCTGCTGTACTACCCCACGGTCACGCGCGAGGAGTTCCGCAACCAGGGCCGCGTCACCGACCTGATCGAGAGCAACAAGCTCACCGACGACCTGGGCCTGCCCCCGCTGAACGTCGAGGAAGACCGCGTGATGCTGTGCGGCAGCCCCGGCCTGCTGGTCGACCTGAAGCACATCCTGGAAAAGCGCGGCTTCAAGGAAGGCAACACCTCGACGCCGGGCGACTTCGTGGTCGAACGCGCCTTCGCCGAGAAGTAAGCAATAGAAGAGGCGCTGCGCGCACGATGGCCGACTCCCGCTCCGTCAGCAAGCCCAAGCCCCAGCGCCGCACCGGCGTGCGCGAGGCCGCGGCCCAGGCCACGCGCGACAGCATCCTCAAGGCGGCGACCAAGGTGTTCGCCAAGTACGGCTACGACGGCGGCAGCGTGGAGAAGATCTCCAAGGCCGCCAAGTCGTACGACCGGATGATCTACTACTACTTCGGCAGCAAAGAGGGCCTGTTCATCGCGGTGCTCGAAGGCATCTACCAGCGCATGGACGACGCCGAGGCCGCCATTGCGCTCGACGCCTCGCGCCCCGTGGAAGCGCTCACCGAAGTCATCCGCTTCGTGCTCGGCTACTACCGCAAGAACCCCGAGTTCGTCACCCTGCTGAACACCGAGAACCTGCACAAGGGCCGGCACATCTCGAAGTCGCTGCGGGCGCGCGAGTACTCGTCGCGGGCGGTGGCCATCATTTCGGAAATCCTTGCCAGCGGCGCGGCCCAGGGCCTGTTCCGCACCGACCTCGTGGCGCGCGACATCTACCTGCTGATCGCGTCCACCGGCTATTTCTACACCTCGAACCGGCACACGCTCACGGCCTTCCTCGGCGAGCCGCTGGAGTCGCCGGAAGCCGTCGCGCACTGGGAAGATTTCGTCATCGAGACCCTGCTGCGCACCGTGCGCGCGGACGACATCCAGGAACAAGACAACAACTCCCCACCCCACGACGAGGACACCACGAAATGGCAGAAATCGCAGCCGGCGCAAAGTCGGGCAAGGTCGTCATAAAGAACATCGGGCTGCTGCTCTCGGGCGACATCGACAAGCCCATCCTCGACGCCGACACCCTGGTGGTGAACGACGGCCTGATCGTGGCGGTCGGCAAGGAGAAAGACTGCGACCTCGAAGGCGCCGTCACCGTCATCGACGCGAAGAAGACCTGCGTCGCACCCGGCCTGATCGACAGCCACGTGCACCCGGTGTTCGGCGACTGGACGCCGCGCCAGGGCCAGATCGGCTGGATCGACTCCACCATGCACGGCGGCGTGACCACCATGATCTCGGCCGGCGAGGTGCACCTGCCCGGCCGCCCGAAGGACATCGTCGGCCTGAAGGCGCTGGCCATCACCGCGCAGCGCGCCTTCGACAACTTCCGCCCCGGCGGCGTGAAGGTGCTGGCCGGCGCACCGGTCATCGAAAAGGGCATGGTCGAGAGCGACTTCAAGGAACTCGCCGAGGCCGGCGTGAGCCTCTTGGGCGAAGTGGGCCTGGGCTCGGTGAAGGCCGGCTACGAGGCCAAGGAAATGGTGGCCTGGGCGCGCAAGTACGGCATCCAGAGCACGATCCACACGGGCGGCCCGTCGATCCCCGGCTCGGGCCTGATCGACAAGGACGTGGTGCTGGAGGCCGACGCCGACGTCATCGGCCACATCAACGGCGGCCACACGTCGCTGCCCGAGGCGCATGTGTGCGAGCTGTGCGAGAAGAGCACGCGCGCCATCGAGATCGTGCACAACGGCAACGAGAAGGTCGCCATCGCGGCGGCCAAGGCCGCGCTCGAACTGAAGTGCCCGCACCGCGTGATCCTGGGCACCGACGGGCCCGCGGGCTCGGGCGTGCAGCCGCTGGGCATCCTGCGCATGGTGGCGATGCTGTCGTCGATCGCGAACATCCCGGCCGAGCTGGTGTTCTGCTTCGCCACCGGCAACACGGCGAAGATCCGCAAGCTCAACTGCGGCCTGATCGAAGTTGGCCGCGCGGCCGACTTCGTGTTCATGGACCGCGCCCAGCATTCGCCCGCGCCGGGCCTGCTCGAAAGCGTGCAGCTGGGCGACATCCCGGGCGTGGGCATGGTGATGATCGACGGCCTCGTGCGCTGCGGTCGCAGCCGCAACACGCCGCCGGCCACCGAGATCCCGGTGGTGGTGTCGGGCGGGCACTGAACCTGAGTGCACGCGCCCGGCGGCGGCCTCAGCCGCCGCTGCGATGCGAGCGAAAGACCAGGTAGCGCGCCGAGAGAAAGTTGGCGCCCAGGCCCGCGATGCTGCCCAGCGCCACGCCGAGCGCGGCGGCCCAGCGACCCTCCACCCAGTGCAGCGTGAGCACGTAGGTGCCGTAGTTCAGCACGGCGCCGGCCAGCATGGTCGTGAGGTAGCCCAGGTATTCGCGCCAGACCGAACGCCCCGTGGCGGCGCCGGCCGCGCTCGCCGCGAAGGTGTAGCGGCGGTTGTAGAGCCAGGTGGTGGTGGCGGCGGCCAGGAACGACACGACGCGCGCGCCGTACCACCCCAAGAGAGGCGCCAGCAGGTAGAGCACCGTCACGTCCACCACGAAGCCGATCACGCCGGCCACGGCGAACGAGAGGAACTCGCGCCCGATCTTCATCGCGCCGCCGTCAGTGCGCGCGCAGGCTCTTGCGCAAGCTCTCGCGCACGCAGGGCTGCGCCAGGTAGCGCAGCCGCTTGGCCTCCTGCCGGCCGAGCGTGACGGTGTGCATCACCACGCCGCAGACGAAGGACAGCAGCGCCGCCAGCATCGCGCCGGTGGCGAGCACCGCCGTGGGCAGCCGCGGCACCAGGCCGGTGTGGGCGTAGGTCATGAACAGCGGCAGGGCCAGCGCGAGCGCAGCGATCGCGAGCACGGCCGCGACGATCGAGAAGAACTGCAGCGGCCGCTCGCTGACGAACAGCTTGCCGATGGTCTTCAGGATGCGCCAGCCGTCGCGGTAGGTCGAGAGCTTGCTGTGCGAGCCTTCGGGGCGCGTGCTGTAGGCGGTGGCTTCCTCGGCGTAGGGCATGCGCAGCTCGAGCGCGTGCACGGTCAGCTCGGTCTCGATCTCGAAGCCCTGCGACAGCGCCGGGAACGACTTGGCATAGCGGCGCGAGAACACGCGGTAGCCCGAGAGCATGTCGGTGAGGCCGCCGCCGAAGAGCTGCGCCACGGTGCCCGTGAGCAGCCAGTTGCCGAAGCGGTGGCCGGCGCGGTAGGTGAGCGCGTCCTGGCCGTCGTCCACGCGGCTGCCGACCACCATGTCGAGGTTGCCCTCGACCAGCCGCGCGATGAGGCGCGGCGCGGCGGTGGTGTCGTAGGTGGCGTCGCCGTCGACCATCACGTAGATGTCGGCCTCGACGTCGGCGAACATGCGCCGCACCACGTTGCCCTTGCCGCGCGCGGCCACGTGCGTGACGATCGCGCCGGCCGCGCGGGCCACGGCGGCGGTGTCGTCGGTGGAGTTGTTGTCGAAGACGTGGATCTCGGCGCCCGGCAAGGCCGCGCGGAAGCCCTCGATCACCTGGGTGATGGCCAGGGCCTCGTTGAAGCAGGGAATGACGGCGGCAATGCGCGGCATGGCGGACACGGGGGCGGGTCGGTGGTCGGTCGTCATGGGGCGGTCGTCGGAAGGAGTCGGTAGGCGCGGCTGCCGTCTTGGTCGTGCAGCAGGCCATAGTACTGGTCGAAGCCGGGCCGCACGCTGAGCACTTTCACCATCTCGGGCGACATGACGACGGTGGTGAAGCCCTCGGCCGCCAGCTTGCGCGCCGTGTCGCCGGGCGACATCAGCAGGTAGTCGCGGTAGCGCCAGCGCCCCAGCGTGTCGCCCCAGATCGGGTTGGGGCCGTAGTAGATCGCCTCGTTCAGCGCGATCTGGTAGACGCGGCCGGTCACGTTGCGGCGCACATAGTCCATCACGCCGTAGCCCGGCACGTGCTTGCGCAGGAAGGCCTCGCGCGCCTCGGGCGTGAGCGAGATCATCGACACCTTGGTGGCCGTCTGGCCCACCGACACGGCGGCCAGCACGGCCAGCAGCAGCACCACGACCCAGTCGCCGACGCCGGCGCCACTGCGCGGGCCGTCGGCAGCGACCGCAGCGGGCGCTGCGCGCAGGCGGCGCACGCCCGCCGCGATCCAGCCGAACAGCACCTGCCAGCCCACGGCGGCCGTCATGGCGAGCAGTGGGAACGAGGCCATGAGGTAGCGCGGGTAGCGCGAGGTCACGACCCACACGGCCACCGAGTACAGGCAGAACCAGCCCGCCGCGCGCACGGCGGCGGAGCGCTTCCACCACACGCTGAAGGGCGCGAGGAACACCGACCAGATCAGCGCGTTGGGCATCTCGGCGTGGTCGCGCACGTCGGCCACCTGCTGCACGTAGTCGGCCGGCACCCATTCGGTGAAGCCGAACACGCGCGCGCCGATCGGGTTGAAGGGGTCGCCCGTCATGATCGCGTTGCGTGCGTACCAGTAGATGCACGGAATCAGGAAGCACAGCAGCGCCGGCGCCCAGGCTCGCAGCAGGCGGCGCTCGTGGCGCACCACGAACACCGCCACCAGCGGCAGGAAGATCAGCGCCTGGTACTTGGAGCCCGCCGCCACGCCGAGGCAGAACGCCGCCAGGCAGAGCCAGCGCGTGCCGTCGCGCAGCGGTTCGGACTCGCGCCACCACCACAGCGCCACGAAGGCCGACAGCACGAACAGCGCCACGCCCATGTCGATCAGCGCGTTGGCGTAGTCGCCCATGCCCAGCCAGATGGCCGCGCCGATGCAGGCGGTGAGCCGGTTGGCATGCAGGATGCCCAGGCGGAAGATCATCAGCACCGACAGCGCGCCCGCCAGGGCGTTGAGGAAGTGCGGCAACACGTCGTCGCCCACCTGCAGCGCGGCGGCGTACAGCAGGTTGTAGTTGTACGGGAACCAGGGGTAGCGCAGCCAGTCGTGGATGCCCAGCGTGCCCTGCTGCGCCACGAGGCGCGCATACGGCAGGTGGTACATCAGCTCGTCGAAGGCGGCCGGCGGCGCGAGCGGCGCCACCAGCGCGGGCAGCGCGACCAGCGCCAGCGCGATGGCGGCGATGCGTTCGAAGCGGGTCCACGGCGGCGTGGCGGGCGCGGCCGCGCGCAGCGCACGCACCTCGGCGCGCCAGCCGCGCCACTGCCATGCGGCAGCCACGACGCCCGCGCCGATCAGCCCCAGCGTGGCCTCGCGGCGAAAGAGCCCGAAGATCGCCAGCGCCTGGAAGGCACAGATGTAAAGGCCGACACCGAGCGCGGCCGACATGGCCGCCTCGAGCCAGGCGTCGCGGCGCGAGGGCGGGCGCAGGCGCGCGAGCACCACGCGGCCGGCACCCCAGCAGGCAATCACGAAGATCGCGAACTGGGCGTAGTGCGCGGCGGCAAAGATCAGCTTCTGAATATCAACTCCCGTGGCCGGTCACTCCGGTCGCGCCGACCGGCCGGCAGGTTCAAAGGTTCGGCGCCAGCAGGCGCTCGAGCTCCGATTCGCTCGTGTGGCGCCGCGCGGCCTGGTCCTGCAACTGGTCGTGCCCGATCTTGCCGACGTTGAAGTACGTCGCATCGGGGTGCCCGAGGTAGAAGCCGCTCACGCTGGCGGCGGGCATCATAGCGAGGCTCTCCGTCAGGGTCATGCCAATGTCCGCGCAGTTCAGAAGGTCGAACATCGGGCCCTTCACGCTGTGGTCGGGGCAGGCCGGGTAGCCGGGCGCGGGGCGGATGCCGCGGTACTTCTCGGCAATCATGTCGTCGTTGCTCAGGCCTTCGTGGGGCGCGTAGCCCCACAGGTCGGTGCGCACGCGGTGGTGCATGGCTTCGGCAAAAGCCTCGGCCAGCCGGTCGGCCAGGGCCTTGAGCATGATGGCCGAGTAGTCGTCGAGGTCGTCGATGAAGAACTTCTCTTTCTTCTCGACGCCCAGGCCGGCCGTGACGGCGAACACGCCCACGTAGTCCTTCACGCCGCTGTCCTTGGGCGCGACGAAGTCGGCCAGGCAGCGGCTGGGGCGCATCACGCCGTCGATCATCTGCTTCTCGGTCTGCTGGCGCATGCCGTACCAGGTGAGCGCGACTTCGCTGCGCGTCTCGTCGGTGTACAGCTCGATGTCGTCGTCGTTCACCGTGTTGGCGGGCCAGAAGCCGACCACGCCGCTGGCGCTGAGCCAGCGCCCTTCGATGAGGCGCTTGAGCATACGCTGGCCGTCGGCGTACACGCGCACGGCCTCGGTGCCGACGATCTCGTCCTTCAGGATGGCAGGGAACGGGCCGGCCAGGTCCCAGGTCTGGAAGAACGGGCCCCAGTCGATGTACTTGGCCAGCTCGGTGAGGTCGAAGTTCTTGAACACGCGCCGGCCGATGAACTTGGGCACGGTGGGCACGAAGTTCGCGAAGTCGACGGGCGTCTTGTTGGCGCGCGCCTTGGCCAGCGGCCACATCGGCACCTGCTTCTTGTTGGCGTGCTGCGTGCGCACCTTCTCGTAGTCGGCGTTGATCTCGTCGATGTACGCGGTGGCCTGGTCCGAGAGCAGGCTCTGCGCCACGCTCACGCTGCGCGAGGCGTCGGGCACGTAGACCACGGGGCCTTCGTAGTGCGGCGCGATCTTCACGGCCGTGTGCACGCGGCTGGTGGTGGCGCCGCCGATGAGCAGCGGGATCTTCTTGATGCGGAAGTGGTCGTCCTTCTGCATCTCGCCGGCCACGTACTGCATCTCTTCGAGGCTGGGCGTGATGAGGCCCGACAGGCCGACGATGTCCGCGCCCTCGACCTTCGCCTTCGCCAGGATCTCGTGGCACGGGACCATCACGCCCATGTTCACCACTTCGAAGTTGTTGCACTGGAGCACGACGGTGACGATGTTCTTGCCGATGTCGTGCACGTCGCCCTTCACGGTGGCGATGATGATCTTGCCCTTGGTGCGCACGTCGCGGCCCGCGGCCTCGTCCTGGCGCTTTTCTTCCTCGATGTACGGGATGAGGTGGGCCACGGCCGACTTCATCACGCGCGCCGACTTCACCACCTGCGGCAGGAACATCTTGCCCTGGCCGAAGAGGTCGCCCACGATGTTCATGCCGTCCATGAGCGGGCCTTCGATCACGTGCAGCGGACGCCCGCCCTTGGCGAGGATCTGCTGGTAGGCCTCTTCGGTGTCTTCGACGATGAAGTCGGTGATGCCGTGCACCATCGCGTGCGACAGGCGCTGGTTGACGTGCACCGGGTGCTCGGGCGTGCCGCGCCATTCGAGCTTCTTGCTGTCGTCCTTGGCGCCGCTCTTGGCGGTCTCGGCGACTTCGACGAGGCGCTCGCCGGCGTCGGGGCGGCGGTTGAGCACCACGTCTTCCACGCGCTCGCGCAGCGTGGGTTCCAGGTCGTCGTACACGCCGACCATGCCGGCGTTGACGATGCCCATGTCCATGCCCGCCTGGATCGCGTGGTACAGGAACACGGTGTGGATGGCCTCGCGCACCGGGTCGTTGCCGCGGAAGCTGAAGCTCACGTTGCTCACGCCGCCCGACACCTTGGCGCCGGGCAGGTTCTCCTTGATCCAGCGCACGGCGTTGATGAAGTCGACCGCGTAGTTGTCGTGCTCCTCGATGCCGGTGGCAATGGCGAAGATGTTCGGGTCGAAGATGATGTCTTCGGGCGGAAAGCCCACCTCGTCGACCAGCACGCGGTAGGCGCGCTCGCAGATCTCGATCTTGCGTGCGTAGGTGTCGGCCTGGCCCTTCTCGTCGAAGGCCATGACCACGGCGGCGGCGCCGTAGCGCTTGACCAGCTTGGCCTCGTGCTTGAACTTGTCGACGCCCTCCTTCATGGAGATGGAGTTGACGATGCCCTTGCCCTGGATGCAGCGCAGGCCGGCCTCGATGACCTCCCACTTGGAGCTGTCGACCATCACCGGCACGCGCGCAATGTCGGGCTCGCTGGCGATGAGGTTCAGGAAACGCACCATGGCGGCCTTGCTGTCGAGCATGGCCTCGTCCATGTTGATGTCGATCACCTGCGCGCCGTTCTCCACCTGCTGGCGCGCGACCGCCAGGGCGTCCTCGAACTGGCCGTTGAGGATCATGCGCGCGAAGGCCTTGGAGCCGGTGACGTTGGTGCGCTCGCCGATGTTGACGAACAGCGAGCCTTCGCCGATGGCGACCGGCTCGAGGCCGGACAGCTTCATGGGAGGGGGAGCGACGGGAGCGGAAACGGATGCGGGAATCTGGGACATGGCCTCACCTGCGGAAGAGTCGGACAGGCGAGCGTCGTTGTCGCCCCAAGCCTGACGATTCGCCTCTGTGGCGAACCGCTGCAACGCTCCTTGGGAAGTCGCGCATTTTAGGTCGATTCGATTGCGCCCTGGGAAAACCCCAGTTTTCATTCCTGCACGTGTCAACAGAATGCGCCCACCGTTTCTGAACGAACGTTCGTGTTTTTAACCAAACGTAAGGGAGTTCGCCGATGGCCAGGAAGTGGAATGTCCGGTTGCAGCATGCAGCCACCCCGATGCGCGCCGTGGCCTTGAGCTGCGGCCTCCTGGCCGCCGCGGCCCTCGCGGTTCACGCGCCACCAGCGCGTGCCGCGGCCGGCGACAGCGCCACCCGCGTCGAGGCCCGCGTCACCTCCGACACGGCGAAGACGAAGTACCCGATCGTGCTGGTCCACGGCCTGCTGGGCTTCGACAACCTGCTGGGCGTCGACTACTTCTACGACATCCCCGGCAGGCTGGCCGCAGCGGGCGCCAAGGTGTACGTGGCGCAGGTGTCGGGCACCAACACCTCCGAGATCCGCGGCGAGCAGCTGCTGCAGGAGCTCAAGACCATCCGCGCGCTGGAGCAGAACCCCACGCTCAAATTCAACCTCATCGGCCATTCGCAGGGCTCGCCCACGGTGCGCTACGTGGCGGCCGTGGCGCCCGACATGGTGGCCTCGGTCACCTCGGTGGGCGGTGCCAACGGCGGCTCGAAGGTGGCCGACCTGCTGGCCAAGCTGCCCGAAGGCGGCATCGGCCAGACCCTGGTGGTGAAGGCCGTCGGCCTGCTGACGGGGCTGATCGGTTTTCTCTCGGGCAAGGACCCGAGCCAGCTGCCCGAGGTGCCGCTGAACGCGCTGGCCTCGCTGACCACGGCGGGCGGCGCGGCCTTCGACGCCAAGTTCCCGCAGGGGCGCCCCGCGCCGGGCTCGTCGTGCGACGTGAAGAGCGGTGCGGCCGTGGCCAACGGCGTGCGCTACTACTCGTGGTCGGGCGTGTCGACCAGCTTCAACCTGTTCGACCCGAGCGACACGGCGCTGTCGACCCTGGGCAGCCTGTTCTTCTTCGGCGAGGCCAACGACGGCCTGCTCGCGGTCTGCACCACGCGCCTGGGCACCCACCTGGGCGACTACCGCCAGAACCACCTGGACGAGGTGAACCAGGCCTTCGGCAACACCTACGGCAGCCAGTTCCCGTACTACGAGAAGAAGCCGCCGGAGCTGTTCAGGGAACAGGCCGCGCGACTCAAGAGCGCGGGGCTCTGAGGACGCTGCGCATGCGCGGTGTGGCCTTGACCATCGGCGTGGTCGCGCTGGTGGCCGCGGGGACCGGCTGGCTGGCGCTCGGCCCCGGGGCGGTCGATGCGCCGCAGGCCGGCGCGCCCCGCGCCACGGCGGCGGTCGCGGTGCCCGGCGTGCCCCCGGCTGTGCCGCAAGCTGCCGCGGCCCCCGACGCCCTCCTCACCAGCGACCTCATCACCCTCTTCGACCAGGTGCTCGCCGAAGCGCAGGCCGACAGCAAGGCCACGCTGATGGCCCGCGCGCCCGCCCTGCTCGCCCAGCGCCTGCGCGAAGACTGGCGCGTGCGCGCGCTGGGCCTGCTGGAGCGCTACGTCGACATGCAGGAGGCCCTGCGCACCCTGCAGCCGCCCGCGCCCGGCGACCCGGCCTTCCTGCGGCGCAGCCTGGAGGCGCGCGAAGCGGTGCGCCGGCAGTTCTTCGCGCCCGAGGAAATCGAAGGCCTGTTCGGCGACCAGATCCGGCAGGACCGGTTCATGGCCGAGAAGATGGAGTTGCTGTCCAACCCCGACCTCACGCCCGAGCAGCGCGCCGCGGCGCTGGCGCAAAGCGAGCAGGCCTGGCTGTCGCCGGCGCAGCGCGAGGTGCGCAAGGAGGCGGTGGCCCATCTGGACGTGATGCGCCAGACCGAGGCGCTGCAGGCGCGCGGCGCCAGCCCCCAGGAGCGCTTTGCCGCGCGCAGCGAGGCCTACGGCTACGAGGTGGCGCGCGGCCTGGCCACGCTCGACCAGGAAACCCAGGAATGGAATGCCCGGCTCGACCGCTACGCCAGCGCGCCCGAGGCCGAGCGGGCCCAGCTGCGCGAGACGCTCTTCAACGAGAACGAGCGCCTGCGCCTGAGCGGTGCCCTGGCGATGCGCTCGGCTGCCGCGTCCAAGCCGGCGCGATAAATCCGCCAAGTAAGCGCAGGCTTACGCAGGCTGCGCTTCGCCCATGGCCGAGGCCGGCAGGCCGAACACGCGGTCGAAGGCCCAGTTGAAGACGAAGGTGTAGACCAGGAAGAACACCACCAGACCCAGGTCCATCACCAGCGCCTGCCAGAGCGACACGCCCAGTCCCCAGGCCAGCATCGGCACCAGGAAGGCGATCAGGCCGCCCTCGAAGCCGATGGCGTGGGCGATGCGGCGCTTTAGGCTGCGCCCGCGCACCGCCTGGCGCGACTCCCAGCGCTCGAACAGGGCGTTGAAGGTCAGGTTCCAGATCACCGCGATCACCGAGGCGCCCACGGCCAGCAGGCCCGAGTGGCCGAGCCCCGCATCCGACATCAGGGCCAGGCCGGCGCTGGCCGCCACGATGGCGATGCCCTCGTAGAGGGAGATGTAAACGATCCGACGCTGAAGGCCCTGCATGACTGTTTCTCTGTGTGTTTGACTGCGATGGAGGGACTTTATTTGCTTTTAGTTGATATAAAAAGTTAACTTATTTCAGTTTTATTGATAGATCGGGGCGCCATGGCTTTCTCCAGCGACAACGTCGAGGTCTTCCTGGCCGTGATCGACCACGGCTCGTTCTCGGCCGCCGCGCGGGCGCTGCGCAAAGTGCCGTCGGCCGTCAGCATGGCCATCGCCAATCTCGAGGCCGAGCTGGCGCTGCCGCTGTTCGACCGCAGCGGCCGCGAGCCCCAGCCCACGTCCGCCGCGCGCTCGCTCGAACCGCAGGCGCGGCTGCTCGCGGCCCAGCTGCGGCAGTTGCAGGTGCAGGCGCTGGCGCTCACGCAGGGGCTGGAAGACCGGCTCACGCTGGCCATCGCGCCCGAGCTGCTGGCCGCGCCCTGGAGCGGGCCGCTGGCCGCGCTGGCCGACGACTACCCGCTGCTGCAGGTCGAGGTGCTGGCCGCACCGCAGGCCGACGCGCTGGCGCTGCTGCACAGCGGCCGGGCGCAGCTGGCGCTGGTGTTCGAGCGCCCCAGCCTCGACGGCCGCGAGGGCTTCCAGGAGGTGGGCAGCGACACCATGGTGGCCGTGATGGCGCCCGAGCACCCCGTGCTGCGCGCCGCGGCCGGCGGGCGCCTGCGCGAGGAGCACCTGACCAACACGCGCCAGATCGTGGTCGCGGGGCGCGACCTGGCCACCAGCGACCCGCGCTTCGTGTTCGCGCGGCATGTCTGGCGCACCGACAACGCGCTGGCCGCGCTGAGCCTGATCACCGCCGGGCTGGGCTGGGGCTGGCTGCCGCGCAACTTCGCGCGCCCGCACGTGGCGGCGGGCGCGCTGGTCGAGATCCCGTTCGAGAACCTCAGCAACGGGCTGGACCTGTGGGTGGACGTGGTGTGGTCGCGCGAACGGCCGCTGGGCCTGGGCGCGCAGCGCTTCGTGGCGCTGATCGCGCGCGACCGGCAGGCGGCAGCCGGCATCGGGACGCCGGCCGTGTGAGCCGGGTCAATTCTTTCCGTGGCCGTGGCCGTGCCCGCCTCCACCGCCGTGCCCACCGCCCCCGCCGTGCGGACGCCCTCCTC
>NZ_JBWKXQ010000019.1:0-94480 GCF_059423125.1 Variovorax sp. GW531-E2
TCCAAAATCTAGACAGTCTCATGGCATCAATTCAATTGAAATATTTGGTCACCGCATCTTATCGGCAGCACCCATCGATCTATAAAAAAGAAAAAAACGGCATCAATGGAATTGATATTTTTGTTTTCAATGCAGGCCCATTGAGCCACCCCGGCCTTCCAAACACGTTTGGCTATTGAAGACAGGGCGCAGTCGCACTTCGCTTGATCAGACGGCGCCGGCCAATGTGTACGCCCCGCCCCGCGCAGGGACAAGATTTCAATCGACGACCCGACGGCGCGCCGGACTACTTTTGGATGCACCGCGTAACGGCATGCTGTCCTTCGTAGCAAGAGACAAGCAACAGGGGGCAAGCGATGAACAAGACCGAGGCCTTGGCGGCCATGGTGGAAGTGGCACGGATCGGGCGCGGCATGACGCCCGCCGATGCACTCACGCAGTTGGGCGAGCTGATCGCGCAGGAGTCGCCGGACGATCCGGCGCATGACGTGAAGGTCGAGAAGCTGCTGCGCCTCGGCGCCTGCATCTGGTCATTGCGGCGCGGGGTGTTCCTGCCCGAGCCGCCCGGGCGCAGCGACGAAGCGGAGGCTGCGCCGGTGCAGCGACCCCGCGAGATCGCGCCCATCGGCACGGTGCCCGCGCGCGCATCGCACCCTGTCTCGCACCACCCGGTGATCCCGGCCCTGAGCACCTCGGTGCACTACGGGCTCGCGTCGGCCTTCACACCACCCGAAACTCCTCCACCACAAAGGCCGTGATCTCCGCCAGGAAGGTCTTGGCGTGCGCCATGGTGCGCTGGCCTTCGGGCGAAGCAAAGGCGGCGTTCAACGTGTCGGTGTTCTCGAACCACAGCTCCACGATGCCGTCGATCGGCAGCTCGGCGTAGCCGCAGGGCGTGCCCTTCTCGAACTCGCGCGCGACGACCACGTTCTGGCGGTAGCCGGCCACGCCGGGCATGCGGCGCACGTGGTCGGCGTGCACCTTCCATTCGCGGCGGAAGTCTTCTTCCGACTGCGCGACCGGGCGGCGCAGGGTCGAGATGCGCTTGAGCATCGCCGGCCCCGCCGACGATGCGGGCGACGGCGGCGCGATGACCTCGGTCTGCTCGACCGTCACGATGTGCAGCCCGCCCAGGAAGTGCCGCTCGTCCGCGCGGATCTCTGCCGCCAGCTCACCGGTGTTGAAGGCCGCATCGGCCTGCGCTGCCGCATCGAACTGCAGCTGCGAGAAGCCATCGAAGTCCCACGGCCCGCGTGCGAAGTCGATGCCGCGCTGCAGCCGGTCGGTCACGCGGTTCTGGCGGTAGGCGCGCAGCGTGGGCAGTCGCGCGACGAGCGGGCCGTGGCGTTCGCGCCAGTGGCGGCTGAAGGCCTCGTCGGTCCAGCCGGGCTGCTTGCGGATCAGGCCCATGCGCAGGGTCGTGGTCGTGGGGTCGGTCATCGATCGGTCTCCTTGTGGGGTGGCGCGTTCTGCGCTTCGGCGCGCGCACGCGCCAGGCCGGGCGCACGCTTGGCGAGCCACACGCCGTGGCGCACAGGCCAGCGCTGATACTGCGGATCGGCGCCGAGCGCGGCGGCCGCGTGGTGCGGCCAGTAAGGGTCGAACAGGGCTTCGCGGCCGAGCGCGACGAGGTCGGCCTGCCCGGCGGCGAGCACGGCCTCGGCCTGCTGCGCGTCGACGATCATCCCGACGGCCTGCGTGACCACGCCGGCCTCGCGCCGGATGCGTTCAGAGAAGGGCACCTGGAAGCCCAGGCCGCGCGGCACGGGCAGCGCGCGCGTCTCTTCGGTGAGGCCGCCGGACGAGCAATCGATCACGTCGACGCCGCAGCGCTTCAGCTCGCGCGCAAGCACCACCGAGTCGTCGAGACTCCAGCCGTCGAGCGTGCCGTCCACGGCCGAGAGGCGGCAGAACAGCGGCTTGCCGGCGGGCCATGCGGCGCGCACGCGCTGCGCGATTTCCAAGGCGAGCGACATGCGGTTCTCGCGGCTGCCGCCGAGCGCGTCGTCGCGGTGGTTGGCGTTGGGCGACAGGAAGCTCGCCACCAGGTAGCCGTGACCGAAGTGCAGCTCGACCACGTCGAAGCCGGCCTGGTCGGCGCGCACGGTGGCATCGACAAAGCGCTGCACGACCTCGGCCATGTCTGCGGCATCGAGTGCGCGCGGCGCCGACCAGCCGGGGCCGGCCGCGAGCGCGCTGGGGCCCAGGCGCTCCCAGGGCTCGTCGTCGGCCGCCATGCGCGCCGGGTCGATGGCCGCCCCGCCCTCCCACAGCGGCTCGCTGCCGGCCTTGCGGCCCGCGTGCGCCAACTGCACGCCGATGGCGCTGCCTTGCGCGTGGACGAAATCGACCACGGCCTTCAGCGGCGCGATCTGGCTGTCGTTCCACAGGCCGAGGTCGGCGGTGCCGATGCGCCCGCGCGGATCGACGGCGGTGCTCTCGGTGAGGATCAGGCCCGCGCCGCCGAGCGCGAACTTGCCCAGGTGCACCAGGTGCCACGGCGTGGCATGGCCGCGCTCGGCGGCGTGCTGGCACATGGGCGAGATGACGATGCGGTTGGCCAGCGTGAGCTCGCGCAGCTGCAAGGGCTGGAACAGCAGGGGAAGAGAAGAATCAGGCATGTGAAGGAATCAAGGGGCCGGCGCAGCCACCGGCCGCGTGCCGAGCCAGGTGCCGCTCATCACCGCCGCAAAGCCGAACAGGTGCCACCACGTGAGCACTTCGCCCAGCAGCAGCGCCGCGAACAGCACGCCGAACACCGGCACCCAGTAGAGAAAGACGGCCGTGCGCGCCACGCCGATGACGGAGATCGCACGGTTCCAGATGAGGTTGCCCGCGGCGGTGGCCGCGATGCCCGAGAACAGCACCAGCGCCCACGGCCACAGGCCGGGAAAGAGCTGCGCCGTGCCGAGCCGCGACGGCCCGAGCAGGGTGTGCACCACGAGCATGAACGTGCCGATGAGGTAGATGACCCAGCTGATCGACAGCGGATCGATCTGCCGCGCCAGCCGCTGCACGCCCACGCCGCCGACCGCGAAGCTCACCACCGACAGCGCGAGCATCAGGTCGCCGATGCCGGCGCTCGACAGCCCCGCGCCCGGGTGGCTCAGCACCACCGCCGCCACGCCCGCGAAGCCCAGCGCCACGCCCACCATGCGGCGCGCCGTGAAGCGCTCGCCGAAGACCAGCGCGGCCATCAGCGCCGACACCAGCGGGCTCAGCGCCATGATGAGCGCGCCGTTGGTGGCGGTGGAGCGCAGCAGCCCCTGCGCGAACAGGATCTGGTTGCCGTAGACCATGAGGAACGCACAGCCCGCCATCACCGCGAGCTGCCGCGCCGTGAGCCGGGGCACGCCACCGCGCCGCCACAGCACGATGGCGCTGAGCGCGACGCACGCCACGCCCATGCGCAGCGCCGCCAGCGGCAGCGTCTCGAAGGACGCGGTGAGCGCCTTCACGGCCGAGACGTTCACGCCCCACACCAGCATCGCGAGCAGCATCCAGCCCTGCACGGACGCGGGCGTGGCGCCGTGCGAAGGCGCGGGTTGGCTCACCTCAGCTTTCGAGGGCGTTCCACATTTCGATGTCGCGCTCCGCGGTCCAGATGCGCGGATGCACATGGCCGGTGGCTTCGTCGTAGGCACGGGTCACGTCGAAGGGCATGCAGTGGTCGAAGATGACCCAGTGGCCGTAGGTCGGGCGCAGCGCGGCCACGGTTTCCTTGTAGATCACGTTGAGCGACTTGCCCTCGGCCACGCCGTTGTTCACCAGCGTGTAGACGTCGGAGATGAAGGCGCGCGTGGAGGCGATGGCCTTGCGCACGTCGGCGGCGTTTTCCAGCGCGGCGCCGCGACCGGGCACCAGCTTCTCGAAGCCGAAGCCGGCCAGGCGGTCGAGCGTGGTGGGCCAGTCGCGGAAGTAGCAGTCGCCCGCGTAGGCGGTGCTCTGGTACTCGACGAGGTCACCGGCGAAGCAGATCTTCTGGTCTTCGAGGTAGGCGATGGTGTCGCCCTTGGTGTGGCCGCGACCCACCTGCGCGATCTTCACTTCGAGCTTCTTGCCCAGCCACACGCTCATCGTGCCGTCGAAGGTCATGGTGGGCCAGGTGAGGCCAGCGGGCACCGACTCGACGTTGCGGAACAGGCGCGGGAAGCGGCCGATCTCGCTGGCCTTGTCCTGCTCGCCGCGCTCGACGATCAGGTCGTAGGTGTCGCGGCTGGCCAGGATCTGCTCGGCGCCTTCCTTGAAGTACGCCGACGCGCCCAGCACGCGCACCGCGTGGTAGTGGCTCAGCAGCACGTACTTGATGGGCAGCGGCGTGACTTCCCGGATGCGGCGGATCACGTCCTGCGCCATCGCGGGCGTGGCCTGGGTGTCGACCACCATCACGGCCTCGTCGCCGATGAAGACGCCGGTGTTGGGGTCGCCCTCGGCGGTGTAGGCGTAGGCGTTCTCCGAGAGGCGGGTGAACGAGACCTTCTTTTCTTCGAGGTCGGCCTGGCTGGCGAATTTCTTGGTGGTCATGGGAGTTCCTTTGATGTGAGCGGTGAATTCAATGCGTGCCGAGGTACGCGGACTTCACCTTGGGGTTGTCGAGCAGCTCGCGGCCGGAGCCTTCGAGCGTGATGCAGCCGGTTTCGAGCACGTAGGCGCGGTCGGCCACGCCCAGCGCCTGCTTGGCCATCTGTTCCACCAGCAGGATCGTGAGACCCGAGCTGCGCAGCTGGCGGATGGCGTCGAAGATGTCCTTGATGATGAGCGGCGCCAGGCCCAGCGAGGGCTCGTCGAGCAGCAGCAAGCGCGGCTCGCTCATGAGCGCGCGGGCAATCGCGAGCATCTGCTGCTCGCCGCCCGACAGCGTGCCGGACAGTTGATGCGCGCGTTCTTTCAAGCGTGGGAAGCGCGCGAATTCGCGTTCGATGGCGCGTTCCACGAAGGCCTTGTCGCTGCGGCGCGAATAGGCGCCCAGCATCAGGTTCTCGCGCACGGTCTGGTCGGGGAACACGCCGCGCCCCTCGGGCGACAGCGCCACGCCCAGGCCCACGCGCTGGTGCGCGGGCACGTGCGTGCAGTCCTTGCCGTCGATGAGCACGCGGCCTTCGGTCACGGGCTCCAGCCCGACGATGCTCTTGAGCAGCGTGCTCTTGCCGGCGCCGTTGGCGCCGATGATGGTGACGACCTCGCCCGCGCGCACTTCCAGGCTCACGCCCTTGACGGCCTCGATGGCGCCGTACGAGACCTTCACCGATTCGATTTTCAACATGATGGTTTCGGTCCTCTGGCTCAGGCGGGCACGGCGGCCATGTCTTCTTCGTCGTCCACGCCCAGGTAGGCCTCGACCACGCGCGGATTCGACTGCACCTCGGCGGGCTTGCCTTCGGCGATCTTCACGCCGTAGTCGAGCACGATCACGTGGTCGGAGATCGACATCACCAGGTCCATGTGGTGCTCCACCATCAGGATGGACACGCCGCACTTGCCGATGCGCACCAGCAGTTCGCCGAGCTCGGCGGTCTCCTGCGGGTTGAGGCCGGCGGCGGGCTCGTCGAGCAGCAGCAGCTGCGGCTCGGTGGCCAGCGCGCGCGCCAGTTCCACGCGGCGCTGCAGGCCGTAGGGCAGGCTGCCGGCGGGCCAGTGCGCCAGGTGGCCCAGGCCCACGAGGTCGAGCAGCTGCAGCGCGCGGTCGCGCGTGGCGCGCTCCTGCTTTCCGGCCGTGGGCCAGGCCACGAGCGACGACAGGAAGCCGTTGCTCATGCGGCTGTGCCGTCCGAGCATCACGTTGTCGAGCACCGAGAGGTCGGCGAACAAACGCAGGTTCTGGAAGGTGCGGCCCATGCCCAGGCAGCAGATGGTGTGCGCCGGCTGGCCCACGATGTTACGGCCCAGGAAGCGGATCACGCCCGCGTCGGGTTCGACCACGCCGGTGAGCATGTTGATCATGGTGCTCTTGCCGGCACCGTTCGGGCCGATGAGCGCGTGGATGTGGCCGCGCTGCAGGCGGAACGACACGTCCTGCGCTGGCTTCACGCCGCCGTACGACTTGGTCACGCCCTGCACCACCAGCAGCTCGCCTTCGCCGCCGGGACCGATCTGGCCCGGCACGCCGTTGCCGGCCGCCCCTTCGCCGCGGTGGCGCGACTTCAGGAACCACTTGTTGAACAGGCCCACCACGCCGCCCGGCATCACGTACAGCGCGAACAGCAGCAAAAAGCCGTACAGGAAGTGCTGCGCCGAAGGCCAGCGCGCGAGCAGCGCGTCGGTCGCCGTGAGCAGCACCGCGCCCACGATGGGGCCGTACATCGAGCCCGCGCCGCCGAACAGCACCAGCAGCAGGATGAAGATCGACAGGTGGAAGGTGATGAAGTCGGAGTTGATGTACTGGTTCTGCTGCGCCACGAGCGCGCCCGCGATGCCGCAGGTGACGGCCGCGACCACGAAGGCCATGACCTTGGCGCGGTACACGCGCACGCCCACCGACGACGAGGCGATCTCGTCCGCCTGCAGCGACAGCAGCGCGCGGCCGAAGCGGCCCTGCAGCAGGTTGCGCAGCAGCAGGTGCAGCGCGGCGCTGAGCACGATGCCCAGGATCACCCATTGCACGCTGCTCAGCGGCTGGCCGTTCCAGGTCAGCGGGCGGATGCCGTAGATGCCCTGCGCGCCGCCGAACACGTCGGTCCATTCGCCCACGAGCTTCTCGACCACGATGCCGAAGGCCAGCGTGACCATCGCGAGGTACGGGCCCTTCACGCGCAGCGAGGGCAGCGCGATGAGCACGCCGCACACGCCGGAGACAACTGCCGCGATCACCAGCGCGAGCCACGGGCTCAGCTCGGTGCGCGAGGTGATGAGCGCGACCGCGTAGGCGCCGGCCGCGAACAGGCCGGCCTGGCCCAGCGATTTCTGTCCCGCGTAACCGACCAGCACGTTCATGCCGGCGGCACACAGGTAGTAGACGCACATCATGAAGGCGATGCGCAGGTAGTAGTCGTTGCCGGACAGCGAGACCAGGCCGCACAGCACGGCCGCCACCAGCACCACGGCGGCGGGATGGGCGAGGCGCTTCATACCTTCTCCACCGTCGAGCGGCCGAACAGGCCCGTGGGCCGGAAGGCCAGCACCAGGATCACGAGCGCGAACACCGCGACCTCGCGCCACTGCGCCTGCCAGAGGTTCACCATCGACTCGAGCACGCCCAGCAAAAAGCCGCCGATGACGCAGCCGCGCGGGTTGCTCAGGCCGCCGATCATGGCGCCCGAGAAACCCTTGAGCCCCACGGTCAGCCCCATGAAGAGCGAGGCCTGCGCGATGGGTGCGAGCAGGAAGCCCGACAGCCCCGCCAGCGCCGAGCTGACGACGAAGGCGCCGATCATCATGGCGTTGGTGTTGATGCCCATGAGGCTGGCGACGTTGCCGTTCTGCGCCACGGCACGCATGGCCTTGCCGATCATGGTGCGGTTCATCACGCGGTCGAAGCCGATCATCACGACCACGGCCACGCCCAGCGTCAGCAGTTCCTGCGGGCGCACGCCCACACCGAACATGCGGATCACGGTGTCGCCCACGGGCGCGGGTACCACCACGGGCTTCGGGCCCCAGATGGCCAGGCCCACGCTTTGCAGGATCACGCCGAAGCCCAGCGTGCTCATGACCCACGCCATGCCCGGGCGGCCCGCGAACGGGCGCACGCCGAGCACGTAGAGCAGCCAGCCCAAGAGGCCCATCACGCCGAGCGCGGCGACCAGCGCAAACAGCTGCGCGCCCGCGCCGGGCACGGCGTCGCCGAAGGTGGTGGAACTGAGCGGCTTGCCCAGCACGAGGAACAGCGCGCTCATGCCGATGAACGCGCCGGCCGAGACGAACTCGCCGTGCGAGAAGTTCAGCGTCTTGGTCGTCGTGAACGTGATGCTGAATCCGAGGGCCACCAGCGCATAGGCACCGCCGACGGCGAGCCCGCTGATGAGCGCCTGCAGGAGCGCTTCAACCATGGTGTGTATCTCCGTTGCGGAACGAGGCGGTGCCCCGTTCCTTTTGTCTCAGACGTTTATTGCTTGAAGTCGGCCGGCTTGAGCGCGCCGATCAGCGCGTCGCTGTAGGGCAGCAGCTTGCCGTCCTTCCAGCGGATCCAGACCAGGTCCTTGGCCGTCAGGGCTTCGTGGTTGGTCTTGCTGAAAGGCTTCTCGTAGGTCTTGAGAACGCCCTGCACCGGCGTCTTCAGGTCCTCGAGCGCCGCACGCACGGCAGCGCCGTCGGTGCTGTTGGCCTGCTTCATGGCCTGGGCCAGCAGCAGCACCGAGTCGTAGCCGTGCAGCGCGAACGAGAACGAGCCCGGCGCCTTCAGCTTGCTGCCGATGCGGTCGAACAGCTTCTGCTGCACGGGCGTGCGCGTTTCGCTCACGGTGCGCATGAAGATCGGCTTCTCGGCCAGCGCCTTGCCGGCCGCGTCGTAGAAGGTGATGTTGTCGGCCGCCCACGAGGTGAGCGTCAGCGGGAAGTAGTTGATCTTCTCCATGCTGCGCACCAGCTGCGCGATCGGCGTGCCCTGCGCCCACACCACCACGGTGTCGACGTTGGCGGCTTTCATTTTGGAGAGCTGCGAGGTCATGTCGGTGTCGCCAACGCCGAAGCGCTCGGTGGCCGCGATCTTGATGTCCTGCAGCTTGGCGATTTCTTCCATGTCCTTCAGGCCGCCCTGGCCGTAACCGGTGGTCTCGGCCATGAGGCCCACGACCTTGGAGCCGGCCGTGTTGCGCTTCACGTAGGCCATGAGCGCGGCGACCTGCTCGCGGTCGACCATCGAGACGCGGAACATGTAGTTGTCGGCGCCGGCGCTCATGGGCTTGGTGATGTCGGTGCCCGAGCCCACGTTGCCCAGCACCGGAATCTTCTTCTGGTTGGCGATGTGCTTCCAGGCCATGGCGTTGCCCGAGTTGGTGGGGCCGAACACGGCGACGACCTTCTCGTTGTCGACCAGGTCGCTCATGTTCTGGATCGACTTCGGCGGCGCCGAGACGTCGTCGCGCGTGACCAGCGTGAACTTCCGTCCGAGCGCGCCGCCGGCGGCGTTCAGGTCGGCAATGGCTGCTTCCATGCCCAGCACCGCGGCCTGGCCGCTCTGCGCCGAGGGCGACGCCGAGAGGTCGCCGTTGTAGCCGAGCTTGATGTCTTGCGCGTAGGCGCCTGCCGAGAACGCAGCGAAGGCGGCGGTCGCGAGCAGGGTCTTGTACAGACGGATCGTTTTCATTCTTTGTCTCCTAAGGGTTGACGGACGGGGAACGGGAAATCGAAAAGGAAGAGGCGTGGCTCAGACGGCGAGGAAGCCGCCGTCCACCGGCAGCGTGATGCCGGTGACGTAGCGCGACATGTCGCTGGCCAGGAAGATCACCGGGCCCACCAGGTCTTCGGTCTGGCCGACGCGGCCCAGCGGGATGCGCGTCATGAACGACTCGAGGCGCTGCGGGTTCTCTCGCGTGGCGGCGGTCATGGGCGTCTCGATCACGCCGGGGGCCAGTGCGTTCACGCGCACGCCGGCCGGTGCGAGCTCCTGCGCCAGCGACTGCGTCAGCATCTTGATGGCGCCCTTCGAGGGCGAGTAGCCCAGGCTCGCGGCCTGCCCCGCGTAGGCGGCGATGGAGGCGATGTTGATGATCGAGCCCTTCGTCTGCTTGAGCACGGGGATGAAGGCCAGCGTGGTGTTGAAGGTGCCGTGCACGTTCACGTCGATGGTCTTCTTCCAGTTGGCTGCGGCGTTCGGGCTGCTGGTGGTCTCGCGGATGATGATGCCGGCGTTGTTCACCAGCAGGTCGACGTTGCCGACCTCTTGCGCCACGCGCGCCGCCAGCGCCTGGCAGGCCTCGGGCGCGGTGACGTCGAGCACGAACGACCAGGCCTCGCCGCCTTCATTGCGCACCAGCTGCGCGGTCTCGGCCACGGTGGCTTCGTTCATGTCGGTGACGACGACGCGCGCGCCCGCCTGGGCCAGGCCGAGCGCGAGCGCGCGGCCGTTGCCCTGGCCGGCGCCGGTGATCAGCGCGAGGCGGCCTTCGAGCAGGCGCGGTGCGACGTGAGGAGGAAAGGGCATGGTCGGCTCCTTGGGTTGACTATCGGAACGGGGTCAGGCGCCGCGCGGCACGGCCACGGCTTCGCGCTGTTCGACGTGCAGGGGCACAGCCACTTCGGCCTGCGCGACCTGCAGGCCCGCGACGTAGCCGAAGGTGAGCGCCGGGCCGAGCGTGATGCCCGCGCCGGGGTAGTTGCCGCCCATCACGCTGGCCGCGTCGTTGCCGACGGCGTACAGGCCCTTGATCGGCTGGCGGTCGGCGTCGAGCACGCGGGTCTTCTCGTCGGTGACGAGGCCGGCAAAAGTGCCGATGTCGCCGATGACCAGCTTGATGGCGTAGTACGGGCCGTTTTCCAGCGGCGCCACGCAGGGGTTCGGCGTGACGTTGGCGTCGCCCTGGTAGCGGTTGTAGGCCTTGCTGCCCTTGCCGAAGGCGGGGTCGTCGCCGGTGCGCGCGCCCTGGTTGAACTCCTGCACGGTGGCTTCGAGCGCGGCCGGGGCGATGCCGATTTCCTTGGCCAGCTCGCCGATGCTCGCGCCGCGCTTGAGGTAGCCGGTCTTCAGGTGGCGGCCGATGGGCAGCGGCGCGGGCGCGACGCAGCCCAGGCCGTAGTCGCGCAGCGCCTTGTGGTCGCACAGCAACCAGGCCGTGACCTCGGGCTCGCCCTCGCAGGCCTTGACCATCGCCTGCACGAAGTCGTGGTACGAGTTGCCTTCGTTGGCGAAGCGCTTGCCCTTGGGCGTGACCGCGATCACGCCCGGCTTGGCGCGGTCGATGAAGTGCGGCATGACGCCCTTGCTGCCGTCGGGGCGCGTGGTGACCGAGGCCGGCACCCAGGCCGCCGCGTGCGGGATGGTGCCGTCGACGCGGCCGCCCACGGCTTCGGCCAGGCGCAGGCCGTCGCCGGTGTTCGTGGAAGGCGACGGCGAGTAATGCTCCTTGCCGGTGGGTGCGTGCGGGAACAGTTGCTTGCGGCGCTCCACGTCGTACGGGAAACCGCCGCAGGCCAGCACCACGCCACGTTTGGCGGTGATGCGCACCGTCTTGCCTTCGTGCTGCACCACGGCGCCCGAGACGCCGTCGTACTCAACGATGAGCTTCTTCACGGGCGACGAAAGCCACACGGGAATGTCCAGGTCCATCGCGGCCTTGGCCAAGCGGCCGGCCAGCGCGTTGCCGTTGGTCAGCGTCATGCCGCGGCCGTGGCGCACCACGTCCAGGAAGTGGCGGGTCAGGCGCTTGGTCACGTACCAGAACGAGGTCGGCGACTTGAAGGCCCGCATGAAGTGTTTGATCTCGGGGCCCGAGCCCAACATCATCCCGAACACCGTGAGTTCGGGCAGCGGCGGCGCCAGGTGCTTGATGCGCGCGCCGAGCTCGCGGCCGTCGAACGGGCGCGTGACCATCGAGCGCCCGCCGGGCTGGCCGCCGGGCGCTTCGGCGTGGTAGTCGGGGAAGACGGCCGGCATGTCGAACTGCACGCAGGTCTGGCGCGTGAAGAAGTCGATGGCCTTGGGGCCCATGTCGAGGAAGGCGCCCACGCGCGCCGCGTCGAAGTGCGTCGTGGTCTCGTGCTTCATGTAGTCGAGCGCCGCGCCGGGCGGCTCATGGATGCCCTGCTCCGTGGCCAGGCGCGTGCCCGGAATCCACAGCCAGCCGCCCGAGCGCGCGGTGGTGCCGCCGAAGCGCGGCTCTTTCTCGACCACCAGCACCTTCAAACCCTGCGACGCCGCCGTGACGGCGGTGGCCATGCCCGATGCGCCGCTGCCGACGACGAGGACATCGCATTCCCACGTGTTCTGTTCCATCTCTGCCTCTGTTCGCTCTCGTGTTGTGTGTACGACTTAAGTTGCGGCGGAGTGTAGGCATCGATGTTGATATGGTCAAGTCGTTTAGTTACTATCAGATGATCAGTCATCGTCGATTGAACACGACAATATCAGTAGAAACCCTGATGGCTATACTCGCTCCCACTCTCAACCCCCACGCCGGGCGCCCCATGGAAAAGCCAAGACGTGGCATTCAATCCGTCGAAATCGGAACGCAATTGCTGGTCGCGCTTGGCCGGCACGTGGCGCCCATGGCGCTGCGCGATCTCGGCAAGGCCGCCGGCGTGCCGGTCGGCAAGGCGCACCCCTACCTGGTGAGTTTTCTGAAGGTCGGCTTCGTGGTGCAGGACGGCACCGGCCGCTACGAGCTGGGCCCGCTGGCCCTGCAACTGGGCCTGGCCAAGCTGCAGCGGCTCGACCCGATCAAGGAAGCCTCGCCGCTCATCGAGGCGCTCGCGTCCGAGACCGAACAGAGCATCGCGGTCGCGGTCTGGGGCAACTTCGGGCCGACCGTGGTGCGGCTGGAAGAACCGATCCACCCGCTGCACGTGAACCTGCGCACCGGCACCGTGATGTCGCTGGCCTACACGGCCACGGGCCGGCTGTTCGCGGCCTACCTGCCGCCGAAGGTGGTGGAAAAGATGATGCTCGAAGACCTGGCGCGCACGCGCCCGGCCGACGGGCGCGGCGCCAGCGAAGAGCTGTCGAAGTCGCAGATCGAGGCGCTCCTGGTCGAGACGCGGCTGCACGGCATCTCGCGCACGCTGGGCCAGCCGATTCCGGGCATCGACGCCTTCTGCGCGCCGGTGTTCGACTCGACCAACAACCTGGTGCTGGGCATCACGGCCATGGGCCCCGAGGCCACCTTCGACAGCGACTGGAACGGCCGCGTGGCCGTGCCGCTGAAGGCCTGCGCACTCGAAATCTCGCGCCGCCTGGGCTTCGTGCCCACCGACGAAGCGGGCTGAACCGCCGGCCCGTGCCGTGTAGGCAGGCGCTCACGCGCTTGGTTTGCCTTATCCCGCACGCGCGGGCCGCAGACGCGGCCACCGTAGAGGCCTACCTACCTCACGGAGACCGGTCATGAAAAGCATCATCCTTTGGCTCTGCGGCGTCCCGCTGATCGTGATCATCGGGCTGAAGGTGTTCGGCATTCTCTGACCGGCCACGAGTCACGACGAACGATCCCGCTTCCTCCTCACGGCGCTTCTTGCGTCGTTACAGCGCCCCTCCCGGGGCGCTTTTTTTGCGGATCGATCCGCTCAGTGCCGCTCAGTGGGTATCGCGGCGCAGCTGCTGCACGTCTTCATGCAGCGAATGCGCCCAGCTGCGGCGTTCGCGGCTGTACGAAGGCTGCGGCTCGCCGAAGCGCACGATGGCCAAGAGCGGCGGCGCGCGCAGCGTGTTCCACACCGAGGCCAGCAGGCTGTCGTCGTCGATGTAGCGCGGCGCCTGGCTGGTTTCGCCGGTGGCGGCGTCGGCAAAGCGCAGCGCGGCCGGGATCACCGGCGCGCCCGAGGAAATCGCGGCCTGCAGCAGGTTGGCGTGGAACGGCAGCAGCCCGCGCCCGTCGCTCGTGGTGCCTTCGGGGAACACGCCGATCAGGTCGCCGCCGCGCAGCGCCTCGGTCATGTGGTGCACCACGCGCATGGCGTCGCGCCGGCGTTCGCGCTCGATGTAGAGCGTGCCCGAGCCGGTGGACAGCGTGCCGATCACCGGCCACTGCTTGACGTCCGACTTCGACACGAAGCGCACATGGCGCGCCGCATGGATGGCGGTGATATCGAGCCATGAGAGGTGGTTGCAGATGAGCAGCGCCGGCCCGTGCGCGGGCGGCTCGCCCTGCACGCGCAGCGTGACGCCCATGATCTGCAGCATGCGCGCCGACCAGGCCTGCACGCGCGCGTTGCGCTCGTCCTGCGGCAGGCGGGGGAAGGTGAAGCGGATCGTCCACCAGCCCGACAGCGCATGCGAGGCCGCATGCAGCAGGCGCCAGCCGGCCTTCAACGAGTGCAGCATCTGGACGCGGGCCCTCTTCTTCTTTTTGACGGCGTGCCGTGTGGCGGGCGGCTGTCGCTCAGCCGTGCACGACGCGACCGGCCACCAGCGTGTGGCGCGCGCGCCCCTGCATCGGGTAGCTGGAGAACGGCGTGTGCTTGCCCTGGCTGCGCAGCGCCTCGGGCACCACCTGCCATTCGAGCGACGGATCGGCGATGCACAGGTCGGCCACGCCGCCCTCGGCGATGCGGCCGATGCCGCTGGCCGCGTCGGCCGCGTTCAGCAGGCGCGCCGGCGCCGAGGTGACCACCTCGATGGCGCGCGCCAGGCCCGCGCCGCTGCGCTCGCCCCACTGCAGCGCGAGCGGCAGCAGCAGTTCGAGGCCGGTGGCGCCGGGTTCGGCTTCGGCAAAAGGCAGCGTCTTGGCGTCGGCCTCGACCGGCGTGTGGTCGGACACCAGCGCGTCGATGGTGCCGTCGGCCAACGCGGCCGAGAGCGCGTCGCGGTCGCCCTGCTGGCGCAGCGGCGGGTTCAAGCGCGCGCGGCTGTCGAAGAAGCCGATGTCGGTGTCGGCCAGGTGCAGCGAGTTGATGCTGACGTCGCAGGTGATCGGCAGGCCCTGCGCCTTGGCCTCGCGCACCAGCGCCACGCCGCGGGCGCTGGAAATGCGGCACAGGTGCACGCGCGCGCCGGTGCTCTTCATGAGCTCGATGATGGTGAAGATGGCGATCGTCTCGGCCGCCACCGGCACGCCGCCCAGGCCCAGCCGCGTGGCGAGCGCGCCGCTGGCGGCCACGCCCTTACCGAGGTCGCGGTCCTGCGGGCGCAGCCACACGGTGTAGCCGAAGGTGCTGGCGTACGACAGCGCGCGCTGCAGCACCTGCGTGTCGGCCAGCGGCACGTCGGCCTGGCCGAAGCCGATGCAGCCGGCCTCGGTGAGTTCGGCCATCTCGGTGAGCACGCCGCCGGCGAGGTTGCGCGTAAGCGCGCCGAGCGGGAACAGGCGCGCGCACTGCAGTTTTTCGGCGCGGAACTTGAGCATCTCGACCAGGCCGGGCTCGTCGAGCACGGGGTCGGTGTCGGGCGGGCACACGAGGCTGGTCACGCCGCCCGCGATGGCCGCGGCCATTTCGCTTTCGAGCATGCCTTCATGCTCGTAGCCCGGCTCGCGCAGGCGCGCGGCGAGGTCGACGAGGCCGGGGGTGACGATGCAGCCCGTGGCGTCGAGGGTGCGCTCGGGCTTGAAGCCGGTCGGTGCGCGCCCGATGCCGGCGATCTTGCCGTCGGCGATGGCGATGTCGGTGGGCTTGTCGGTGCCCGAGGCGGGGTCGACTACACGGCCGTTGGTGATGAGGATGTTCATGCGTCTGTACTTCCGGTGGCAGTCAGGGCCTTTTCGGGAAACACCGTGGAACCGGCTTTGCCGGGCCACTGGTGTTGCCCCCGGTAGGGGGTTGGCGAAGCGACACGAAGTGCGCGAAGACTGGGGGCGAGCAACATGTCTATGCTTCGTTACCTGCCACGATGCTCATCACGGCCATGCGGACCGCGATGCCGAAAGTGACCTGCGGGAGGATCACGCTCTGCTTGCCGTCGACCACGGCGGAGTCGATCTCCACGCCGCGATTGATCGGGCCCGGGTGCATCACGATGGCGTCGGGCTTGGCCAGCTGCAGCTTTTCCTGCGTGAGGCCGAAGGTCTTGAAGAACTCCTGCGACGAGGGCAGCAGCGCGCCGCTCATGCGCTCGTTCTGCAGGCGCAGCATGATGACGACGTCGCAGTCCTTGATGCCTTCTTCGAGCGTGTGGCACACGCGCACGCCCATGCCGGCCATGTCGGCGGGCACCAGCGTCTTGGGGCCGACCACGCGCACTTCGGCGCAGCCGAGCGTGGTGAGCGCATGGATGTCGGAGCGCGCCACGCGCGAGTGCAGCACGTCGCCGACGATCGCGACCGTGAGGTTCGAGAAGTCTTTCTTGTAGTGGCGGATCGTGTACATATCGAGCAGCCCCTGCGTCGGGTGCGCGTGGCGGCCGTCGCCGGCGTTCACCACGTGCACGTGCGGCGCGACGTGCTGCGCGATCAGGTAGGGCGCGCCCGACTCGCTGTGGCGCACCACGAACAGGTCGGCGGCCATGGCGCTCAGGTTGGCGATGGTGTCCAGCAGCGACTCGCCCTTGGTGGCCGAGGAGCGCGCGATGTCCAGGTTGATGACGTCGGCGCTCAGGCGCTTGGCCGCGATCTCGAAGGTGGTGCGCGTGCGCGTGCTGTTCTCGAAGAACAGGTTGAACACGCTCTTGCCGCGCAGCAGCGGCACCTTCTTCACCTCGCGGTCGCTCACGCTGGTGAAGTTGGCGGCCGTGTCGAGGATGTGCGTGACGATGTCCTTGGGCAAGCCCTCGATCGACAGCAGGTGGATCAGCTCGCCGTTCTTGTTGAGCTGCGGATTTCGCTTGTAGAGCATTACGTGTTGTCCTCCACCTTGAGGCTGAAGGCGCCGTCATCGGCGCGCGCGAGGGCGAGCAGCTGGGTGTCGGGCAGCTTGAGCGTCGTTGCCGCGAAGTCGGCTGCGACGGGCAGTTCGCGGCCACCGCGATCCACCAGCACGGCAAGGCGCACGCAGGCGGGGCGGCCGAAGTCGAACAGCTCGTTGAGCACGGCGCGGATGGTGCGGCCGGTGTAGAGGACGTCGTCGAGCAGCAGCACGTCGGCGCCGTTCACGTCGAAGGGCAGCGCGGTCTGCGCACTGGCCGAGAGGCCGCGGCGCGCGAAGTCGTCGCGGTGCATGGCCGACGAGATGATGCCGGGGGCGCCGGCCAGGCCCAGGTCTTTTTGCAGGCGCTCGACCAGCCAGGCGCCGCCGGAGGTGATGCCCACCAGTTTCGTCTCGGGGCGCATCAGCGCCTTCACGCCGGACAGCAGCGTCGTGTAGAGCGCTTCGGCATCGGGGATTGAACTCACGGGAGACTCCTCAAAAACTGTTCCAGGATGATGCAGGCGGAGGCGGCGTCGGCGTCGCGGGCGCCGGACGACAAGGCCTCGGTGGTGCTGTAGCGCTCGTCCACCTCGAACACCTGGAGATTGAAACGGCCGCGCAGCTGGCGCGCGAACTTCTGGGCGCGGCGGGTGTTCTCGTGCGGGGCGCCGTCGGGGTGGTAGGGCACGCCGACCACCAGCGCGTCGGGCTGCCATTCCTTGATGCGCGCCTCGACCTGCGCAAAGCGGGCGTCGGCGCCCTCGGCCTTGATGGTGGCCTGCGGGGTCGCCGTGCGCAGCAGCCGGTTGCCGCTGGCCACGCCGGTGCGCTTGGCGCCGAAGTCGAAGGCCAGGAAGCTCTGGAAATGCGCAGGAACGGCGGCGGGAGCGGAAACGGAAGCAGGGGCGGATGCGGGCGCGTCGGACATGACGTCGCTCATGCGTGGCCCGCGTCGGGGGACAGCGTCCAGGCCTCGAGCCCCAGCAGCATCAACGCCTTGTCGTAGCGCTTTTCCACCGGCGTATCGAAGATCACGGCCGGGTCGGCCAGCACGGTGAGCCAGCTGTTCTCGGCCAGTTCGGACTCCAGCTGGCCCTCGCCCCAGGCCGAATAGCCCAGCGAGACCAGCACCTTGCGCGGGCCGGCGCCGGTGGCCAGGGCCTCCAGCACGTCCTTGGAGGTGGTCATTTCGAGCCCGCCGGGGATGGTCATGGTCGAGGCGTAGACCGATTCCTCGGGTTTCTCGGCCTGGGTGAACACCGGCTCGTGCAGCACGAAGCCGCGCTCGGTCTGCACCGGGCCGCCCTGGAAAACGGGGGCGTCGCCCAGCTCGGGGCGGGCCAGGTGCAGCTCGATCTTCTCGAACAGCACCTTGAGGTTGATGTCGCTGGGTTTGTTGATCACCAGCCCGAGCGCACCGCGCTCGCTGTGTTCGCAGAGGTAAACGACGCTGCGGTTGAAAGTTTTGTCTTCCATCCCCGGCATCGCGATCAGAAAGTGATGCGTCAGGTTCATCGGGGCAGAATCGGCAGCCATATGCCCCCGATTTTACTGGCCGTCGACAAGACCTATCCCAAAGGGCTCATGTGGTTTCGCCGGGACCTCCGGGTGGACGACAACGCAGCGCTGTACCGGGCGCTGCGGGCCTGCCGGCAGGTGGTGTGCGTTTTCGTGTTCGACCGGGCGATCCTGGACGCCCTGCCCCGCGCGGACCGGCGGGTCGAATTCATCCGCGAATCGCTGGTGGAGCTCGAAGCCGAGCTGCGCGGCCTGGGCAGCGGGCTGATCGTGCGGCACGCGGTGGCCGCCGAGGAGATCCCGGCGCTGGCCCACACGCTCGACGTGCAGGCGGTGTTCGCCAACCGCGACGACGAACCCGACGCCCTGGCGCGTGACGCCCGCGTGCTCGGCGCGCTGGCCAATACGGGCATCAGCTTCCACACCTTCAAGGACAGCACGGTCTTCGACCGCGACGAGGTCATGACCAAGGCCGGCCTGCCCTACACGGTGTTCACGCCGTACAAGCGGGCCTGGCTGGCGAAGGTGGATTCGTTCTTCCTGAAGTCGTACCCCGTGCGCAGCCACGCCGACGCGCTCGCCCCGCCACCGCCGGCCCTGAACGGGCCGGTGCCCACGCTGGGCGAGATCGGCTTTGAAAGCACCAACCTCCAGACGCTGGAGATTCCCACCGGCACGCGCGGCGCGGGCGCGCTGTTCGAAGACTTTTTCGAGCGCATCGACCGCTACGACGAGGCACGCAACTTCCCGGCCGTGCGCGGGCCCAGCTACATGGGCGTGCACCTGCGCTTCGGCACCGTGTCGATCCGCCAACTGGCCAGCGTGGCGCACCAGCTGGCGTTGCAGGGCAACACCGGGGCCGCGACCTGGCTCAGCGAGCTGGTCTGGCGCGACTTCTACTTTCAGATCCTGGCGCACTTTCCGCACGTGCATGCGAACGGCGAATCGAAGAGCTTCCGCCCCGAATACGACAAGATCCAGTGGCACCACGGCAAGCACGCCGACCAGCTGTTCGACGCCTGGTGCGAAGGCCGCACCGGCTACCCGCTGGTCGATGCGGCGATGCTGCAGATCCGCCAGAGCGGCTACATGCACAACCGGCTGCGCATGGTGGTGGCGAGCTTCCTGTGCAAGGACCTGGGGCTGGACTGGCGGCGCGGCGAGCGCTACTTCGCGCTGCACCTGAACGACTTCGAGCTGGCCTCGAACAACGGCGGCTGGCAATGGGCCAGCTCGACCGGCTGCGACGCCCAGCCCTACTTCCGCATCTTCAACCCCGTGACGCAGAGCGAACGCTTCGACCCCGAAGGCAAGTTCATCCGCCGCTACCTGCCGCAGCTCGCGGGCCTGTCGAACGTGGCGATCCATGCGCCGTGGATGGCCTCGCCAGTCGAGCTGGAGGCAGCGGGCGTCAGGCTGGGCGAGAACTACCCGAAGCCGGTGGTGGACCACGCCGAGGCGCGGGAGAAGACGATGCAGCGCTATGCGGCGGCGCGGGCCAAGGCCCTGCAAAAGCCGTAACCCAAGAGAAAAGGGCCCCGAAGGGCCCTTTTTCTTTTGCGCGCCGATTGCCGGCGCTGCCGAGGCCGGTCAGGCCACCGCCAGCGCGGCCGGCTCGCTCGTGTAGGCACGCACCAGGCGCAGCAGTTCCTCTTCCGAGTACGGCTTGCCCAGGTAGTGGTTCACGCCCAGGTCGCGCGCGTACTCGCGGTGCTTCTCGGCGATGCGCGAGGTGATCATGATGATCGGCAGCTCGGCCAGGGCCACGTCGGCGCGGATGTTGCGGGCCAGGTCGAAGCCGTCCATGCGCGGCATCTCGATGTCCGACAGCACCACGGCCGGGCGCTCCTGCTGCAGCCGCTCCAGCGCCTGCAGGCCGTCGGCCGCAAGCGACACGCGATAGCCTTCGCGCTGCAGCAGGCGCTGCGTGACGCGGCGCACGGTGATGGAGTCGTCCACCACCAGCACGAGCGGGATCTGCGGCACCACCGGGGCAAAGGCGGCCGGCGTCTGCGGCGCGCCGGTGTCCACCGAAGCGGCATGCGTCGGCGCGGCCAGCGCGGCGGTCTGGCGCGCACGCGCCTGGTCGCCGTGCACCGCGGCCAGCGCCACCGGGTTGTAGATGAGCGCCACCGCACCCGAAGCCAGCACCGAGATGCCGGCCAGGCCGGGCAGCCGCGCGAGCTGCGGGCCGAGGTTCTTCACCACGACTTCCTGGTTGCCCAGCACTTCGTCCACGTGCAGGGCCACGCGCTGCGCCGCGCTTCGCACGATCACCAGCGTGTTGTTCTTGGTGGCGGCGTGCTCGCTGCGGATGGAGTGCTGCAGCAGCGCACCGGCCCAGTAGAACGGCACCTGCTCGCTGCCGAAGGCGAAGCTGTGGTTCAGGTAGGCGGCCTCGAGGTCGGCGCCGCTCACGCGCTGCACGAGTTCCACGAGGTTCGACGGCACGCCGATCGACACCTCGCCCGCACGCAGCATCACCACGTGCGTCACGGCGGTGGTCAGCGGCAGCACCAGCTTGAAGGTCGTGCCCTGGCCCGGCGTGCTGTGCGTTTCGATGCGGCCGCCGAGCGCGGCGATCTGCGCGCGCACCACGTCCATGCCGATGCCGCGGCCGGCCAGTTCGGACACCTGTCCGGCGGTGGAGAAGCCGGGCTTGAAGATCAGCTCGGTGGCTTCTTCGGGCGACAGGTCCTGGTCGGGGCCGAGCAGGCCGAGGGCGCGGGCGCGTTCGGCGATGCGCTTCTGGTCGAGGCCGGCGCCGTCGTCGCGGAAGCTCACCGACACGTCGTTGCCTTCGTGGTGCAGGTCGATGACGATGAGGCCGCTGGCGTCCTTGCCGGCCTTCTCGCGCGCCGCCACATCCTCGATGCCGTGCGCCACGCAGTTGCGCAGCAGGTGTTCGAAGGCGGGCGTCATGCGGTCGAGCACGCCGCGGTCCATTTCGATGGAGCCGCCGACGATGTCCAGGCGCACCTGCTTGCCGGTGTCCTTCGAGGCCTGGCGCACCACGCGGTACAGGCGGTCGGAGATGCCTTCGAACTCCACCATGCGCGTGCGCAGCAGGCCGCGCTGCAGTTCGCGCGTCTGGCGTGCCTGCACGCTCAGGTCGTCTTCCGTGGCCTGCACGGTCTTCTGCAGCGTGCGCTGCACGGTGGCCACGTCGTTCACCGACTCGGCCATCATGCGCGTGAGTTCCTGCACGCGGGTGAAGCGGTCGAACTCGAGCGGGTCGAAGCTCTGCTGCGAATCCTTGGCTTGTGCCAGGCGCGACTGCATCTGGCTTTCGGCCTGCACTTCGATGTCGCGCAGCTGCTGGCGCAGGCGGTCGAGGTTGCCCGTGAGGTCGGCGAGCGAGCCGCGCAGTTGGCCGAGTTCAGCCTCCAGGCGCGAGCGCGTGATGATGACCTCGCCGGTCTGCGCGACCAGGCGGTCGAGCAGCTGGGTGCGGATGCGCACGGCCTGGCCCGAGGCCGCGCGCAGCGGCGCGAGCAGGGCCGGCGCGGGGCGCGGCAGCAGGGAGGACGGAGCTTCCACGGCAGATTCGGCGGAAGCCGCTTCGGCCTGGTCGTCGTTCGCCGACTCGCGCACCTCGGGCGCCGCCTGCACGCGCTGGATGGCGGGTGCGGTCGGGCTGGCGGTGGCGATCAGCTGGGCCACTTCGACCTGGGCGGCGTCGTCGGCCGCGCGCAGGGCGTCGAAGGTGTGTTGCAGCGTGTCCAGGCGCGTGAGCAGCTTCTCGATGTCGGCCCGCTCCGCCCCCTGGGAGCCCAGCAGTTCGATCTCGGACTCCATGCGGTGCGCGCGCTCGCCCAGGCGCATGGCGCCGGCCAGCCGTGCACTGCCCTTGAGCGTGTGCAGCGTGCGCAGCACCGAGGCGCGCGGCGCGGCGTCGTCGGGGTGGTGCGACCACTGGCGCAGCGCCTCGCCCAGCTGGGGCATCAGTTCGGCAGCCTCTTCCTCGAAGATCGGGAACAGGTCGACGTCGACCGCATCGGCCAGGTCGATGGCGTCTTCGTTGTCGTCCAGTACCACGTCGGCGAAGGCGTCGTTGGCGACGACCTGCTTGGGCAGCAGCGTCTCGAAGCGGGCCGCGGCGATTTCGGGCGGCATCGGTGCGGCGGCGATTTCGCGCAGCGCCTGCAGCGTGGCTTCGGACGGATCGCGCAGGAAGCCGACGGCGAACTGGTGCAGCAGGCGACGCAGCTCGTCGGCCGCGGCGACCAGCACCACGCCCTGCTCGCGCGTGCCGCTGCCCTGCATCTGCAGGTGCTGCAGCGCCGATTCGAGCAGGCGGGCCATGCCCGAGAGGCTGTGGAAGCCGACGGTGGCCGAGCTGCCGGCCAGCGAGTGGGCCAGCGCGATGGTCGAGTCGGGCAGGCGCTCGTGGGTTTCGAGCGCCCATTCGCCGACATCGGTCGCCAGTTGGCGGGACCATTCGTCGGCTTCGTTGAGGTAGACGTTGTACAGCGCGATGCCGATGCGCAGCGGGCCGATCACCTTGACCTGGTCTTCGGCGCTCGGCGCGATGGAAGACTCGGGCTCGAGGACCGCCTCGGCCAGCACGGGCTCGGGCTCGGGCTCGGGCTCGGACACGGGTTCCGGCTCGGCCACGACGGCTGCTGGCAGCGCTTCGACGACAACGGGGGCTGGGGCTTCGGGGGCGACTTCGATGGCCGCCGACACAGGTTCCGGCTCCGGCTGCAGTTCTTCGACCGGCACGTCCAGCGCCGGCAGTTCTTCGGCGGCCTCGATGACCTCGACAGGTGCCACCGTCTCGGCGACAGGCTCTGCGGCAGCCAGCGGCAGCGGCTCGGGCGCCCATTCGAGATCGGGCAGGCCCGACGCGGTCGGCATCGTCGCTTCGATTTCCGGGGCGGGCTCGGGCTCGGCGTGCGACACGGCAGGCTCGGCCGGTGCATGCGTCTTCGGGGGCGCGAGGAAATCGAAATCGTCGCCGCTGGGCAGCACGTCGAGCGGCGCGGGCGCTGTGCTCTGCTTGCCTTCGAAGTCGAGGAAGTCGGTGGAGGCGAAATCGTCGTCGGGCTCGGGTGTGACAGGCTTGGTCGGTGCGTGTGGCGCTTCTTGCGCCTGCTGCCAATCGGAGAAGTCCAACGTGGCGTCAGGGGCTGCGACATCTTGCGGCGTCAGCGACAGGTCGGGGAGCTCAGGCAGCTCCGGCAGCGCGATCGGCGCGGGCTCCGCGGCGATGTGGCGCGCGGCCACCGCGAGCGCTTCGGCGTCGGCCACGCGCACCGGTGCAGGCACGGGCTCGCCGGCCAGCAGCGCATTGGCCACGCGGCTGAACGGTGCCGAGTGCCAGGTGCCTGCATCGCCGGCGGCGATGGCTTCGACCCACTGGCTGAAATCGCGCAGCATGCGCTCGGTGCTCGACAGCAGCTCGGGCGTGGCGTCGCGCTGATCGGCGAGCCAGGTGTTGAGCACCTGCTCGAGCGACCAGGCGGCGTCGCCGAAGTCGGTGAGGCCGACCATGCGCGAGCTGCCCTTGAGCGTGTGGAACGCACGGCGCAGGATGGTGAGTTCTTCGGTGTCGCCGGGACGGTTGCCGAGCGCGGCGATGGCAGCCAGGCCGTTGCCCACCACTTCGCGGGCTTCGTCCAGGAAGATGTTCTGCAGGTCGTCTTCTTCGAGCTCGGTGACCTCGGTGTCGGGCAGCGCCGACGGGCCCGTGATCTTGGTGGTCCAGCTCTCGGCCTTGCGGCTGAATTCCTCCAGCGGCGACGGCTTGGTCTTGCGGTTGGGCGTGGCCAGCGCGGCGAGCTTGGAGGCGATCTGTGCGTCGACTTCCTCGATGCTGAGCACGGGCTCGGCGGCCGGCGCGGCAGCGCCTTCGGCCGGGGCCGCGGCATCGATGGCCTGGCGGCCCATCAGCGGCTTGAGTTCGCCCGCTTCGGCGTCGAACACGAACAGGCGCTTGGCCAGTGCGGGCTGGTAGCCCAGCATGTCGATGAGGAAACCGAGCGCGCCCAGGTTGTTGCCGAGCGCGTCGAAGGTGGCCATTTCCTCGACGGGCGAACGGCTGACCTGCAGCATCTGCTCGACGTCGTCGCGCATGCGTTGCACGGTGTGCGCAGCCTGCTCGAGCCCCAGCACCGAGAACACGCCGCGCATCTGCATGAGCTGCGTGGGCACGGTGCGCAGCAGCGGCTTTTCGGCCGGGCGGCGGAAATACTGGTCGAGCGACTTCTCGAGTTCGCTCAGGTGGCTGCGCAGCTCGTCGACCACGGTGCCCATGGTCTGGCGGTCGCTGACGCGGCGGTACAGGTCCTCCATCCACGGCTCGAGCGGCTCGGAACGGCCGCCGTCGCGCACGCGTTCGATGCGGCCGGCCAGCTGCAGCGTGCGGGCCGTGAGCTGCGGGTCGCTGGGGTCGAGGTCTTCGAGTGCGGCTTCGAGGTACAGCACCGAGGTGGCGACTTCCATCGCCAGTTCGGTGTCGGGCGGCTGGCCGGAACGCACCGAGGCGTCCACGGCGTGCGTCAGCGCCTGCACCATCGGCTGGCTCGGCGGATGCAGCTTCAGCAGCGATTCGCCGAGTTGCGCGAAGGTGTCGGCCACCTGCCGCGTGCGCGTGATGTCGCCGCCCGAGAGCGCCGACCACATTTCCTTGGCGGTCTCGATGCGCTTGCGCGCCTGCGAGAGCACCAGCGGGTCGAAGCGGCCGAACTGCACCACGGTGTAGTCGACGCGCGGCTCCTGCGTCACGCCCCAGGCGCTGCGCACGGTGCGCAGCGTGGCGGCGTCGTCCTGCGCGCCGGGCACGGCCTGGGCGCAGAAGAAGAGCAGGTCCTGGCCGAGGCGATCAGATACGACGCTGTCGCCGCGCGCCAGCGTGGCGTACTGCAGCAGCACGCGCGAGGCGGCGCGCTTGACGTAGGTGTCGGCGGGAATCAGGCCCAGCGCAAGGGCTTCGAAGAAGCCCGCGGCCAGCGTCCAGAAGCTCGCGACGCGCGGCAGCAGCGCACCGCGCCCGAGCCCCAGGCACAGCGCATGCAGTCGTCGCGCGGCCTGCGCATCGCCGCTCTTGACCAGTTGCAGCACCTCGCGGTCGAGCCGCGAACGCACGGCCGGGTCATAAGCGAGCGCGGCTTGCGTGAGGGCCGGCTTGACCTCGACCCAGCGCCAGGCGGTGCTCCACAGGTCCGCCGGATGGACGCGCTCATTGCCGCCCAGCTCCAGCACGTCGCGGTACTGCGGAAACAGCGCCACCGACGACACGGCCTTGCCGGCCAGCAGTGCGCTGAGGAAATCGGTGACGGCGAAGCCGGCACGCTCGATCTTGTGCACGGCACTCTCGGTGCAGCGCTGCGGTTCGGCGATGAAGCCCTGCACCGCGAATTCGATGGTGCCCAGCACCAGCGCGGGCGAGCTGTGGCCGACCATCTGCAGCGCGCCGACGGCCTGGTGCAGTTGCTGGCGGGCCATCTGCAGCGGACCGCTCTCGGGCTCCGTGGCACTGCCCACGTCGCGCACGAAACGCCGCAGCGACTTGCCGACACCGTCGAGGGACTTCTGGATTTCTCCCAGCACCCAGGCCAGCGGCCCGAGGTCTTCGGTGGCCGGCATGTTGCCGGCAAGGGGGGCCGTGGCAGGGGTTTGAATCGACACGTGGTTGCTCGCCGTTCTTATCTATCTGTTGTCACGCGATCTTGAAACGGGCCACCGAGCGACGCAGTTCTTCGGCCATCTGCGAGAGCTCGCGCACCTGCTGGGCCGTGGTCCGCGTGCCTTCTCCGGTCTGTTCCGTCACCGCAAAAATGTGCTGGATGTTGGCGGCCACCACGTTGGCCGAATCGGCTTCGCGGGAGGCGGACTGCGAAATCTGCTCGATGAGGTCAGCGAGTCGGCGCGACACGCGGTCGATCTCGGACAGCGCGGTGCCCGCGTTGTCGGACAGCTTGGCCCCTTCGACCACACCCTGCGTGGAGCGCTCCATGGCGCCCACCGCGTCCTGCGTGTCGGTCTGAATCGCCTTCACCAGCGCCGAGATCTGGCGCGTGGCGTCTGCGGAGCGTTCGGCCAGTCGCTGAACTTCTTCCGCCACCACCGAGAAGCCGCGGCCGGCTTCACCGGCGGATGCCGCTTGAATGGCGGCGTTCAGGGCCAGCACGTTGGTCTGTTCGGTAATGTCCGAGATCAGCTCGGTGATTTCGCCAATCTCTTGCGACGATTCGCCCAGGCGTTTGATCCGCTTGGAGGTTTCCTGGATCTGGTCGCGGATGGAGTTCATACCGCCGATGGCGTTCTGCACGGCCTGCAGGCCCGACGATGCGGCTTGCAGCGACTGGCGCGCCACCGTGGCGGACTCTTGCGCTTGCGAGGACACGCCGTTGATTCGCTCGGCCATGGTCAGCACCGACTGGCCGGTTTCGCGAATTTCGCGCAGCTGTTCGGTCGAGGCGGCGAGCAGTTCGGTCGAGGTGTTTTCCACCTGCGACGTCGTCTGCGCCACGCGGGTTGCCGTGTTCTGCACGTTGCCCACCAGCAAACGCAGTTCTTCCACCGTGTAGTTCACCGAGTCGGCGATGGCGCCGGTGATGTCCTCGGTCACGGTCGCTTCCTGCGTCAGGTCGCCTTCGGCCACTGTCTGCAGTTCGTTCATCAGGCGAAGAATGGCGGCCTGGTTGGCGTTGTTCACGCGGCCGGCTTCTTCCGATGCCTGCTCGGCAGCCAGACGCTCGCGTTCGGCGACGGCGGCACGTTCGCGGCCTTCGCGCACCTGCACGAAACCGATGGCGCCGGCCAGAGCCAGGGCGGCCAGCGACAGCACGAACAGCAGCACGATGGTGCCGGCGCCCAGGCCGGTGCGTGCCGAGAGCTTCTCTTGCAGTTCGCCCAGCGACTTACGCAGCGGTTCGCTGTCGGTCAGGATGGACGCCTGCGCTTCGCGCGCGGCCACCAGGCCCTGCAGGTTGCCCAGAATGGCCGAGGCCTGCGTGCGCATCTGCTCGTAGGTCTTCAGGATGGCTTCGAGCTGCTGGCGCGTCTGCGGGTCTTTCGAGCCGGGGAAGCGCTGCTGCGCGTTGCCGTCGAGCAGGCCGCGGGTGGTTTCCTGGAAGGTGTTCAGGTCCTTGCCCAGCAGGAACACGGCGTCGGGGTTCACACCCTCGACCGTGAAGAACTCGTTGGTCGACTTGCCGATGCGCTGCGTCAGCATCACGAGCTGGCCGGCGGCCGAGATCTCGGGCAGCGTGGCGTTCTGCTGCATCTTCAGCGACGCGACGGTTTCCGTCATTTCGAGCAGCGTGGACGACTGCTGGTTGATGTCGCGCAAGGCGGCGCCCACCTGCGTCAAGATCTGGCGCTGGGCCAGCACGGCCTTGGCGCTGGTGTCGGCGCGGGCGACCAGCGGGTTGATCTTGTTCATCTCCTCGTCGTACTGGTTGCCGACGGCTTCCAGGCGCAAGGCGTCGTCGCCGTTGGTCAGGCCCTGCACGCGGCGCGAGAGGTCGTCGGCGCTGTCCTTCACTTCGACGAACGCCGAGGCGCTGCCGACGAGGGCCTGCGAGATCGACTTGGCCAGGCGCTGCGACTGCATCAGCGACTGGCCGGTGGCCGCCACCTGCTGCGCCAGGCGTTCCGCGCGAAGGATGGCGGAGCCGGCCACCAGCAACAGCGCCAGCACCACGATGGCCAGCATGATGGCCAGCACGCGCTGCTGCTTGGCGGGGTTGGCGCCCATGCCGCCGCCCGCGGCGGGGGCCAGCGGAACCGCTTCGAGCGTGGCCGCGTTGGCGGCCTCGACGGACGCCGGATCGCCCAGCGCGTCGATGCCGCCGAAGCCGGTGTCGGCTGTGGCGGCGGATGCCCCCTCGCCCTTCTTGGCGAGGCGGATCGTTTTTTCGTCCGGAACCTGAACCGTGTCGACATCGTCGAGCGATATCGAACCGGAGCCGTCGACGCGGGCCTTGTCGTTCCCGTTGGTCGCGGGGAGTAATTTCTTGAACTTGTCGGCGATCGAGCTCACGGTCGGTCCTTCAGGTGGTTGCCAGTGCCATGTGCCGAAGCACTACGCACCAATACTCAAAAACTGGGGTTGCTGCGAAAGCGCCTGCAGGTTGACTTCCTGCCAGCGCTCTCCTGCTGCGTCGGTGTACAGATGCCCGTGCCAGGCCGGGGCCTCTGCGCCCGGGGCGTCAGCGGCCGTGAAGGCCTCCGCACCCCGCAACCCCGCCAGTCGATCGACCAGCAAAGCGCAGTTGACTTCGAGCAGCTCGTTGAATGCCACGAGCCGCGATTGGATGCGTGCCGCCTCGGTGGCGGCGGGGGCGCCCGGCGCACCGGACGCAAACGCCGACAGCTGCACGACGCCGTACAGGCCGCCGCGCAGGTTGGCGACGCCGAGGAACCAGGGCTCCGTGTAGGGCACGGGCTGGGGCGGCGTCCAGGGAAAGATTTCGCCGGCGTGCGCCAGCGGAAAGAGGTACTTGCCCTCACCCGCCTCGACCGCCAGCCAGCTCGCGGCCACGCCCGTGGTGCGCGCGGCCTGGAGGCGGCTCGCAAGCCGGGACTGGAAGGCGCGCAGCGCGTCGCGATTCGCCATGGAGTGCGCAGGTTCCCGCTCAGGCGAGCGCGCTGATCTTGGACATCAGATCGGCCGCGTTGACCGGCTTCACGATGTAGTCGCGTGCGCCCTGGCGCATGCCCCAGACACGATCGGTTTCCTGGTTCTTGCTGGTGCACAGGATGATCGGAATGGCGGCGTACTTCGGGTCGCGGGCGATGGCGCGCGTGAGCTGGAAGCCGTTCTGGCCGGGCATGACCACGTCCATGAGGATCAGGTCGGGGTGGTCTTCCTCGAGGCGGCGCATCGCGTCGTCGGCGTTTTCGGCCGTCTTCACGGAGAAACCGTTCTTCTGGAGGAGGTCGGTCAGGAACACCAGTTCCGTCTTGGAGTCGTCGACGACGAGGATTTTTCGAATGGGCATTACTGCACTTCCTGTTGAACAATGCCAAACTGCTGCACGGCCTGCAGCAGCTGGTCTTTGGTGAATGGCTTGGTGAGATAGTCCTGGGACCCGACCATGCGGCCGCGGGCCTTGTCGAATACGCCATCTTTCGAAGACAGCATGACGACCGGGACATTGGAGAAATGCGCGTTGCGCTTGATGATGGCGCAGGTCTGATAGCCGTCGAGGCGAGGCATCAGGATGTCGCAGAAAATCAGGTGAGGCTTGTGGTCGTTAACCTTGGAGAGCGCGTCGAAGCCGTCTTCCGCGAGAAGAACCTCGTGCCCACCCTGCTTCAGAAAAATCTCGGCACTGCGCCGGATGGTGTTGCTGTCATCGATGACCAGCACCTTGTAACCAGATCCATTCGGGCCCATTGCAAACGCTCCTGCTCATGAGACTTGGATGCCCGCCGCGCCGAACATCGACGCAGATCGCGTAGCCCTATGCCATGCTTGTCAGATCTCAACCATTTCGAAGTCTTCCTTGCGCGCACCGCACTCAGGACAGGTCCAGTTCATCGGCACATCGGCCCAGGCCGTGCCTGCCGCGATGCCGTCTTCCGGTACACCAACCGCTTCGTCATAGATCCACCCACAAATCAGGCACATCCAAGTTTTCGTGTTCATCGGAGCTTAAAGTCCTTGTTCATTAAATGCAACGAGTGTATCTATGCGTATCTCACTGGCAGACCGTAAACGTCGCGCCTATGCCACCATCCAGGGGATTTCGCTAGGCGTATGACCATCTACTTACATCCAGACGAGAACGCCCGTAACCCGGGCAATCTTAACGACCCCTCGCAGGACGACGAGGCGCTGAGCGAACGCGACCTGAATCCCCCCTGCGTGCTGGTGTTCAATGCCAGCGATCCGAGCGGCGCGGGCGGCCTGGGCGCCGACGCCCTGGCCATGGGATCGGTGGGCGCTCACATCCTGCCGGTGGTGACGGGCGCCTACGCGCGCGACACGGCCGAGATCTTCGACCACTTCGCCTTCGAGGAAGAGGCCGTGGCCGAGCAGGCGCGCGCCATCCTGGAAGACGTCGAGGTCCAGCTGATCAAGGTGGGTTTTGCCGGCACCCCCGAGGCGCTGAGCACCATCGCCGAGACCGCCGCCGACTACCCGGACGTGCCCGTGGTGGCCTACATGCCCAACCTGTCGTGGTGGGACGAGAACCTCATCGAGGCCTATCTCGACGCTTTCCGCGACCTCGTGCTGCCCCAGACCACGGTGTTGGTTGGAAACCACAGCACGCTGTGGCGCTGGCTGCTGCCCGACTGGAGCGGCGAGCGCCCGCCCGGCGCGCGCGACATCGCCAAGGCCGCCGGCGAGTTCGGCGTGCCTTACACATTGGTGACCGGCATGGTGCTGCCCGACCAGTTCATCGACAACGTGCTGGCCTCGCCGCAGTCGGTGCTGGCCAGCGAGAAGTACGAACGGCTCGAAGCCGTCTTCGCCGGTGCCGGCGACACGCTCTCGGCCGCGCTCGCCGCCCTGCTGGCCAGCGGCACCGACCTCGTGGCCGCCACGACCGAAGCGCTCGCTTACATGGACCGCTGCCTCGACGCGGGCTTCCGCCCCGGCATGGGCCACGTGCTGCCCGACCGCCTGTTCTGGGCCGAGCCTGAGGACGACGAAGACGATGACGACGCGCCCGACACCCCTCCCGATTTCGCTTTACCCCCGCACGACACGCGACACTGATGACTGACCAGAACGACCTTCTTTTCGAGCGCGCCCGCGCCGTGATCCCCGGCGGCGTGAACTCGCCCGTGCGCGCCTTCAAGGCCGTCGGCGGCACGCCCCGTTTCATCCAGCGCGCGCAAGGCGCCTATTTCTGGGACGCCAACGACAAGCGTTACATCGACTACATCGGCTCCTGGGGCCCGATGATCCTGGGCCACGGCCACGCCGCCGTGGTCGAGGCGGTGCAGAAGGCCGTGCTCGAAGGCTTCTCGTACGGCGCGCCGACCGAGCGCGAGATCGAACTCGCCGAAGCCATCCTGGCCCTGGTGCCGTCGATGGAAATGGTGCGCCTCGTGAGCTCGGGCACCGAAGCCGCGATGAGCGCGCTGCGCCTGGCGCGCGGCGCCACCGGCCGCAAGACCATCGTCAAGTTCGAAGGCTGCTACCACGGCCATGCCGACGCGCTGCTGGTGAAGGCCGGTTCCGGCCTGGCCACCTTCGGCAACCCGACCTCGGCCGGCGTGCCGCCCGAGGTGGTGCAGCACACGCTGGTGCTCGAGTACAACAACCTGCAGCAGCTCGAAGAAGCCTTCGCGCTGCACGGCAAGGACATCGCCTGCCTGATGATCGAGGCGATCGCCGGCAACATGAACTTCGTGCGCGCCACGCCCGCTTTCGCCAAGCGCTGCCGCGAGTTGTGCACGCAGCACGGCGCGCTGCTGATCTTCGACGAGGTGATGACGGGCTTCCGTGTCGGCCTGCACGGCGCGCAAGGCGTGCTGGGCATCACGCCCGACCTCACGGTGCTCGGCAAGGTCATTGGCGGCGGCATGCCGCTGGCGGCCTTCGGCGGCCCGCGCGCCATCATGGAACAGCTCGCGCCGCTGGGCCCGGTCTACCAGGCCGGCACGCTCTCGGGCAACCCGGTGGCCACCGCCTGCGGCCTGGCCACGCTGAAGGAAATCTCGAAGCCCGGCTTCTACGAAGCACTGGCCAAGAAGACCCGCACACTGGTCGACGGCCTGAAGGCCGCCGCGGCCGCCGAGGGCCAGCCCTTCAACGCCGACAGCGAAGGCGGCATGTTCGGCTTCTTCCTGATGAACGAGCTGCCGCAGAACTACGCAACGGTGATGACCACCGACAACGCCCAGTTCAACGCGCTGTTCCACGGCCTGCTCGACCGCGGCGTGTACATCGCGCCGGCGCTCTATGAAGCAGGTTTCGTGAGCGCCGCGCACAGCGAGGACGACATCGCGGCCACCATCGCGGCGGCGCGCGACATCTTCCGCAAGCGCTGACGCGCGCCCTCCCCGCTCAGGCGGGGTCGACCGCCGCCACCGGCCCGGCCTCGGCTTCGAGCACCTCTGCCGCGGCCAGGCACAGGTCTTCCCGGAAGCGGTCGCTCACGAGCTGCACGCCCGTGGGCAGCCCGTGGCGCAGCCCCATCGGCACCGACAGCCCCGGCAACCCCAGGATCGCGGTGGACAGCAGCGGGCTCTGCGCATCCAGAATCTCCCGCATCGCGGCGCTGCCGCGCTGGTCGGCATCGACCGGGAACGGATGGCGCCACGACACGGGCATCAGCAGCAGCGGATGTCGTTGAAGGAACAGCGCCCATTCACGCATCAGGCCCGTGCGCGCAGCCAGGGCGCGCATGTAGCTTGCTGTGTCGAACTGCGGCGCGTGCGCATCCATGGCGCGGTAGGCCTGGCGGATGGTGTCGTCGCCGTCGCGCATGAGCGCCTCTTCCACCAACAGCCGGCTGTCGGCCATCGTCAATGACAGCCAGAGGTCGGCCGTCTCGCGCAGGCGCGGCGGCTGCGCAGGCTCGACGCGGTAGCCGGCACTCTCCAGGCGGCGCGCGGCGCGCTGCAACGCATCGGCGACCTCGGGGTCGCAGGCGTAGCCGGGCAGCTCGGTGCACAGCGCGACGCTGACCGGCCCGGTCGACGCGGCCTCCAACGGCGCAGGCGCCCACCACGGGTCGCGCACATCGCGCTGCGCCATCGCGGCAAAGGCCAGCCGCAGGTCGCGCACGCTGCGCGCCAGCGGCCCTTGCACCGACGTGAGCTGGACCACCATCGGCCGCTCGCTCCCGCCTGAGGGATTGAAGGCCGGCACGCGCCCGAAGCTCGGGCGCAGGCCGTACACGCCGCAGGCATAGGCCGGGTAGCGGATCGATCCGCCCTGGTCGTTGCCGTGGGCGATGGCGCCGATGCCGACCGCGACCGCCGCCGCCGCGCCGCCGCTCGAACCGCCCGGCGTGACCGCGGCGTCGTGCGGATTCAGCGTGCGCCCGTGCGCTGCGTTGTCGGTGAACCAGCGCATCGAGAACGCGGGCGTGTTGGTGCGGCCGACCACGATCGCGCCGGCGCGCTGCAGGTTCGCCACCACGGGGCTGTCGTCCGTCGCCACGACGCTGCGGTAGGCCTCCACGCCGTTGGTGGTTGCATGCCCGCGCTGGTCGACATTGACCTTGATGGTGACCGGCACGCCATGCAGCGGCCCGGTCGCCTCGCCCTGCGCGAGCACGGCATCGGCCTGCGCCGCCGCGCCGAGGGCCTCATCCGCGCAGCCGTCGACCACGGCGTTCACCCGCGGGTTGACGGCCTCCAGCCGCGCCAGGCTGCTGCGCACCGCCTCGACGCACGAGACCTCGCGCGCCTTGATGCGCTGCGCCAGGTCGGCGGCTTCCAGTTGCCAGAGTTGCATGCGTTGTCTCCTTGAGAAAAATGAAATCGATCGGACCGCCGTGCGTCAGTCACCCTTGACGCCCGCGCGCCGCACGGCGTCGGCCCAGCGCGGCTTCTCGCGCTTCATCAGCGCGCTGAGCTCCTCGGGACTCGAAGGCAATGCCTCGATCGACAGCGCGGCGTTGGCGCGCACCACGGCCGGGTCGGCGAGCGCGGCGCGCAACGCGGTGTTGAGCCGGTCGACCATCTTGCGCGGCGTGCCCGCCGGCGCCATCAGCGCGCCCCAGGCCACCACCTCGAAACCGGGCACGCCGCTCTCGGCCACCGTCGCCACCTCGGGCAGCACGCCGGCGCGCTTCGCGCTGGTCACGGCGATCGCCTTGACCCGGCCCTGCTGGATGAACGGGAGCACCGCCGAGATGTTCTCGATGGTCACGTCGAGCTGGCCGTTGACCATGTCGCCGACCGCCTGGGTGCCGGTCTTGTAGGGCACCTGCACCATCGTCAGCCCGGTCTCGGCCTTCAGCAGTTCGCCGGTCAGGTGGCCTGCGCTGCCGATGCCGGGCGAGCCGGCCGAGAGCTTGCCGGGATGCTCGCGCCCGTAGGCGATGAGCTCCTGCAGGTTGCGCACCGGCAGGTCCTTGCGCACGATCAGCACGTAGGCGTTGCTCGAGATCAGGCCGACCGGCACCAGGTCTTTCTCGGGCGCGTAGGGCAGCTTCGAGAAGAAGGCCGGGTTGATGCTCAGCGTGACGAGGTTGCCGTAGCCGACCGTGTAGCCGTCGGGCGCGGAGGTGGCCAGCGCCTGCGTGCCGACGATGCCGCCGGCGCTGGGGCGGTTGTCCACCGCCAGGGCCTGGCCCAACTCGCGCCCCATGGCGTCGGCCACCGGCCGCACCGCGACGTCCACGCCCGACCCGGCGGCGTAGGGCACGATGAATTTCAACGGGCGCTCGGGAAACTGGGCCGAGGCGCCCAGGGCAACGGCGGCCAGTCCGGCCAGGACGGTGCGGCGGGTCCACGCGAATGACAGTGCAGGCACGAAGCGATCTCCTGTGAGAGTCCCGCCGCTCACCATGAGACGACCGGTGCGCAAAGTCTAGAAATCGGCCGCGCGCCGGAAAAGACAATCGCTTGTCGCGATGACAACCTGCGTTTGTCTGGGGATCACCCGGTGGCGCCGGGCGGCAGAATGCGCCGCATGAAGGACCACCAGCTCAAGGCCTGGCTGCGGCTGGCCGACACCGGCAGCATCCGCGCCGCCGCGCGCAGCCTGCACCTGAGCCAGGCGGCAGTGACCAAGGCGATCCGCGAACTCGAGGCCGAGGTCGATGCCCAACTGGTGCTGCGCAGCTCGCGCGGCATCGAGTTCACCGAGTGCGGCCGCCAGCTCACCGTGCGCGCGCGGCTGGCGCACCAGCAGCTCGAACTCGCGCGCCAGGACATCCGCATCCTGCAGGGCAGCCAGCACGGGCGCGTGGCCGTCGCCGTGACGCCGATGGTGTTCCTGGGCGTGCTGCCCGAGGTGGTGCGCGCCTTCCGCAAGGCGATGCCGCATGCGCAGCTCAAGCTCTTCGATGGCCTGATTCCCCAGGTGCTGCCGCTGCTGCGCGAAGGCACGATCGACTTCGCGGTGGCCGGCCCGGTGGCCGCGGCGCTCGATGCCGACTTCGCGTTCGAACGGCTCGACATGATCGAGATGGCGGTGCTCTGCCGGCGCGGCCATCCGCTGAACCGCGCCACCCGATGGGAAGAAGTGGCGGGCGCCGAATGGCTGATGCACCTGGCGCCCGGCAGCCAGCACACCTTCTTGCTCGAACAGTACGCCGCGCAGGGCCTGCCGCTGCCCGAGCACCGCATCGAGGTGGCGTCGTTCGGCGTGAGCTGGGGCCTGCTCACGCGCAGCGACGCGCTGATGGTCGGGCCGGCCGGCATGCTCACGATGCCGCCGTATGCCGACCTGGTGGAGCGCGTGCCGCTCGCGATGCCGGTGCCGCCTCTGGAGCTGGGCATCGTCTCGCCGCGCGGCAAGCCGCTGTCGCTGGCGGCGCTGCGGCTGGCCGAGCTGTTTCGCAAGTACCTGGCGCGGCCCGCCTGAGCGATGTCATCGTTTTCGCGATGGCCGCGTGTATATTGCGCCGGCGTTCGCGGGGCCGTGCCCCCCGCGCGCAGACCCAAGGGAAGCCGTCATCGCAGCCACCATCGAAGCCGCGAGACAGACCAATTTCAGGATGCCCCGCCCATGACCCCCTTGCGCATGCTGCCGCTGCTGAGTGCCCTTCTTTTGCCGGGCCTCGCGCTGGCGCAGTCCTTCGAGCCGAAGAACATCTGGGTCAACCCCGGCTTCTACTCGGCCCACTTCGACAGCGGCAAGGGCCTGGAAAACGCCAACCCGGGCCTGGGCTTCGAGTACCCGCTGAACGACACCTACCGCGTCACAGCCGGCACCTTCCACAACAGCAACCGGCGCCAGTCGCACTACGTCGGCCTGTACATCCTGCCCTTCGAGTTCTACGGCGTGAAGTTCGGCGCGGTGGTGGGCGGCTTCGACGGCTACCCCGACTACCGCAACGGCAACTGGTTTCCGGCCATCATTCCCACGGCCGCCATCGAGGGCAAGAACTGGGGCCTGAACATCGCCTACGTGCCGACGATCAGGAACCGGCTGTACGGCGCGATCAGCTTCCAGCTCAAGTACCGCTTCGGCACGCACGAGTAGCGGCCACAAAAAAAGCCAGGGCCGCGTAAGCGACCCTGGCCTTGTTCTGTTCGGGCAGGCCCCGCAGGGCCGCAGGCTCAGTGCCGGAAGTGGCGCACGCCCGAGAACACCATCACCACGCCGCGCTCGTCGGCCGCGTCGATCACTTCCTGGTCGCGCATCGAGCCGCCCGGCTGGATCACGCAGCCCGCGCCCGCGTCCACCACCACGTCCAGGCCGTCGCGGAACGGGAAGAAGGCGTCGCTCGCCACCGCCGTGTCCTTGAGCGACAGGCCCGCGTGCTCGGCCTTGATGCTGGCGATGCGCGCCGAATCGAGGCGGCTCATCTGGCCGGCGCCCACGCCCATGGTCATGCCGTCGGCGCAGAACACGATCGCGTTGCTCTTGACGTACTTCGCGACCTTCCAGGCGAACAGCAGGTCTTGCAGCTGCTGCGGCGTGGGCTGCTTCTTGCTGACCACCTTGAGGTCGGCCAGCGCCAGCTCGTGGTTGTCGGCGGTCTGGATCAAGAGGCCCGAGCCGACGCGCTTGACGTCCATCGCGTTGCGGCCATTGTCCCAATCCGTGCTTCCACCCTTGGGCAGTGCGATCTCGAGCACGCGCACGTTGAGCTTGGCCTTGGTAGCCTGGAACACTTCCAGCGCCTCGGGCGTGTAGCCCGGTGCCATCAGCACTTCGACGAACTGCTTGTTGACGGCCTGCGCGGTGGCCAGGTCGACCGGGCGGTTGAAGGCGATGATGCCGCCGAAGGCCGAGGTCGGGTCGGTCTTGAAGGCCTTGCTGTAGGCCTCGAGCGCGTCGGCGCCCACGGCCACGCCGCAGGGGTTGGCGTGCTTCACGATCACGCAGGCGGGCACGTCGAAGCTCTTCACGCATTCCCACGCCGCATCGGCGTCGGCGATGTTGTTGTAGCTGAGTTCCTTGCCCTGCAATTGCTTGGCCGACACGAGCGAACCGGGCGCCGGGTACAGGTCGCGGTAGAACGCGGCCTGCTGGTGCGGGTTCTCGCCGTAGCGCAGGTCCTGCACCTTCACGAAGCGGCCGTTGCTCTGCGCGGGGAAGAGCGAGCGCGTGGGCGCGGGCTGGCCGATGCTGGCGTCGAAGTCGATGGCCGAGAGGTAGTCGCTGATCGCGCCGTCGTAGTCGGCGATGCGGTTGAACGCGGCCACCGAGAACGCGAACTTGGTCTTGTCGCTGAGCTTGCCGTCGGCCTGGAGCTCGGCCAGCGCCACGGCGTACTGCGAGGCGTCGGTGAGCACGCCCACGTCCTTCCAGTTCTTGGCGGCGCTGCGCACCATCGCCGGGCCGCCGATGTCGATGTTCTCGATGGCGTCTTCCAGCGTGCAACCGGGCTTGGCCACGGTGGCTTCGAACGGGTACAGGTTGACCACCAGCAGGTCGATGGTGTCGATGCCGTGCTCCTTGATGGCGGCGACGTGCGCGGGCAGGTCGCGGCGCGCCAGCAGGCCGCCGTGGATCTTCGGGTGCAGCGTCTTCACGCGGCCGTCGAGCATTTCGGGAAAGCCGGTGTGGTCGGCGACCTCGGTCACCGGCAGGCCGGCGTCGGCCAGCAGCTTGGCGGTGCCGCCGGTGGACAGCAGCTTGACGCCCAAGCCATGCAGGGCTTGCGCGAATTCAAGGATGCCGGTCTTGTCGGAAACGGAAAGGAGTGCGGTCTGAGCCATGGGATATGCCGTGGAGTTATTTCAAAAGTTTGTGCTCGACCAATTTCTTGCGGAGCGTGTTGCGGTTCAGGCCCAGCCATTGGGCGGCCCGGGACTGGTTGCCTTCGGCGCGCGTCATGACGACGTCGAGCAGGGGTTTCTCGACCACGCGCACGAGCATCTCGTACATGCCGTCGGGTTCGGTGCCCCGCAGATCGCGAAAGTAGCTGTCCAGACTGCTGCGAACGCAGTCCTCGATGTGTTTCTTGCTCATTGCTTCTTCTCTTTTTGTCTTCGCTCAATCGACGGCGCAGGCCGTCTCCTCTTCTCCCGCCGGCTCCTCGTCTGCCGTCGGGGCGGGCATGCGGTCCATGCGGTCCGCGAGCCCCTGGAAATAGTCGTCGACCGCGCGCAGCTGGCCGGCGCAGTCTTCGATGGCGTTCATCCGTGCGCGGAAGGCCTCGCCGTCGGGCAGCGCGCGCACATACCAGCCGATGTGCTTGCGCGCCGTGCGCACGCCGCTGAACTCGCCGTACAGCGCGTAGTGCTCCACCAGGTGATCGAGCAGCAGCCGGCGCACCTCCGCCACCAGCGGCGGCGCCAGGTGGGTGCCGGTGTCCAGGAAATGCGCGATCTCCCGGAAGATCCACGGCCGGCCCTGCGCGGCGCGGCCGATCATCACGGCGTCGGCGCCCGTGGCCGCGAGCACGTCGCGCGCCTTCTCGGGCGAGCGGATGTCGCCGTTGGCCACCACCGGCACGCGCACCGCGGCCTTCACGGCGGCGATGGTGTCGTACTCGGCGTGGCCCTTGTAGCCCTGCTCGCGTGTGCGCCCGTGCACCGTGAGCATCTGCACGCCGGCCGATTCGAAGTCGCGTGCGAGCTTCACCGCGTTGCGGTGGTCTTCGCTCCAGCCGGTGCGCATCTTGAGCGTGACCGGCACGTTGAAGGGTTGCGCCGCATCGACCACGGCCTGGACGATCTCGAGCGCCAGCGGCTCGTCGCGCATGAGCGCCGAGCCGGCCCACTTGTTGCAGACCTTCTTGGCCGGGCAGCCCATGTTGATGTCGATGATCTGCGCGCCGCGCTCGATGTTGTAGACCGCGGCCTCGACCATCATGGCCGCGTCGGTGCCGGCGATCTGCACCGCAATGGGGCCCGGCTCGCCGTCGTGGTTGGCGCGCCGCGAGGTCTTCAGCGTGTTCCAGAGTTCCTTGCGCGAGGTGACCATCTCGCTGACCGCATAGCCCGCGCCGAGTTCGCGACACAGCATGCGGAAGGGCCGGTCCGTCACGCCGGCCATGGGCGCGACGAACAGCCGGTTTTCCAGCGTGTGGGTGCCGATCTGCAAGGTCATGGGAAGGAGTGCTGTGCGGGTCGGCTGCTGAAAAATGAGGCACGATTGTAGCCACGTGGCATTTCAGCGACTGAAACGATTTACGCCTTTTTGCGCTTGCGACACAGGCGTAAACACCAGTATTTCGCGGGGCCTTCTCCCACGCGCTTGCGACGTGAGCGCTGCCTATACTTCGCCGACCTTATGCAAGCCTGGCTCGACGCACTCCTGGCGCTCCTCGCGCTCCCCCAGTACGGACTTTCGACGCTGTTCATCGCGGCCTTCGTGTCGGCCACGCTGCTGCCGGTGGGCTCCGAACCGATCTTGTTCGGCCTGCTGAAACTCAACCCCGAGATGTTCTGGCAGGCCATTGCCGTGGCCACCGTGGGCAACACGCTGGGCGGCGCGGTCGACTGGTGGATGGGCTACGGCGCGCACAAGGTGGCCGACAAGTACTCGCACTCGAAACACCACCTGCGCGTGCTCGGCTGGCTCGAGCGGCTGGGCCCGAAGGCCTGCCTGCTGAGCTGGCTGCCGATCGTGGGCGACCCGCTGTGCGCGGTCGCCGGCTGGCTCAAGCTGCCGTTCTGGCCCTGCGTGGGCTACATGGCGATCGGCAAGTTCCTGCGTTACGTGACGATGACCTACGCGCTTCTATACGTCTTTCCGTCATGAAGCGCGCGGTCGAAAAAACTCAGCTCAGCAGTTCGTAGGGGCCACCGCGCTCCAGCGCGCGCTGGTAGGCCGGACGCGCATGGATGCGCTCCAGGTAGGCCATGAGCTTCGGCCGCTTCGCATCGAGGCCGCCGCGCGCCCGCGAGGCTTCGACCACGAAACTCATCTGGATGTCGGCGCCCGTGAATTCATTGCCCGCGAACCACTCGCTGCGGCCGAGCTCGGCCTCCATGAAATTCAGATGGCCCGTGATGTTCGGATGAATGAAGGCCGACTTCGCCTTCGCCGCGATGGCCTTGGCGATCGGCTTGGCGAAGAAGGGCATCTTGCTCGTCTCGATGCGGTCGAACACCAGCTTGAGCAGCAGCGGCGACATCGCAGTGCCTTCAGCGAAGTGCAGCCAGTAGCGATAGCGCAGGGCCTCGGGCGAGCCCGGCGCGGGCGCGAGCCGGCCCTGGCCGTAGCGCTCGATGAGCGACTCGATGATTGCGCCCGATTCCGCCAGCGTCGCGCCGTCGTCGGTCGTCACCACCGGCGACTTGCCCAGCGGATGCACGGCCTTCAGCGAAGCGGGCGCCAACATGGTCTTGGGGTCGCGCTGGTAATGGACGATCTCGTAGGGCAGCTCGAGTTCTTCGAGCAGCCAGAGCACACGTTGCGAGCGCGAGTTGTTCAGGTGGTGGACAGTGAGCATGGCAAATGAAAGCCTTCCGGCGGAGGATGCAGCGGGCGCGCAGTCTAACCACAACACGTGCGGGCTTCAGGCGCCCGCTGCGACAGCGTTATCGCCTACGGCAAACCGTGGGGCTGCTTCCTACACTGACCCAGATGGCTCCTCACTTCACGCGGCGCCGCCGCACCTCGCTCATCGGACTCTGGCTCGGCCTCGCGGCCTGCCAGGCCTGGGCGCTCACGCCCGAGGAGGTGTTCCGCAAGGTCGCGCCCGCCGTCTGGACCGTGAAAGGCGAACGCGGCAACAACCAGACCGCCATCGGCAGCGCGGTGGCTGTGACCCCGGGCGCGCTGGCCACGGCCTGCCATGTGGTCGACGGCGCCGTCGCCGTCACCGTGGAGCAGGGCCCGACCACATTGCGCATCGCCCGCATCGTGCGCGACCCCGATCCGTCGCGCGACCTGTGCGTGCTCACGAGCGAAACGCCGCTGCAGCTGCCCGCCGTGCAGATCGTGCCCGCCGCCGAGTTGCGCGTCGGCCAGCGCGTGTTCGCCGTCGGCAGCCCGCATGGCCTCGAACGCACGCTGAGCGAGGGCCTGATCTCGGCGCTGCGTCCGCGCGCGCCCGGGCAACTGCCGATCGTGCAAACGTCGGCGCCCGTATCTTCAGGCTCCAGCGGCGGCGGGTTGTTCGACACCGAGGGCCGGCTGGTCGGCGTGACCGACAGCGTGGCGCCCGGCGGCGCGAACCTTGGCTTTGCCTATCCGGCGCAATGGGTGATGGAGTTGCCGCAGCGCGTGACCACGGAGCTGGCGACATGGCGCGATCTGCTGAAAAGCACCGGCGTGGTGTTCGGCCCCAACGGGGAACCCGCGCCGTCCGGCCACGCCGAACTGTCGGACCTGCAGGCCCTGCCCTCCATCGGCGCAGACCCGACCCCGGTGCGCAATGCGTACCGCCAGTTCCTGCTGCAGGCCCGGCCCCGCATCTTCCTGATCACCGGCGATCAGAAGTTCGGCACTGCCACCAGCTCGGCCGCGCTGACCGAGCATCTGAAAGGCTGCACTGAACGCAAGGTGACGTGCGCGGCCTATGCGGTGGATGACACGGTGGTTTGGGGCAAGCAGCAGGCCGCGAAGTAGCCGTGACTTACTTGACCCCGGCCTTGCGGAGCTCTTCCGCCGTGATGCGGACCGACTTCTGGCCCCGCTGGACCACGATGGCGGTGTTGGTACGCACCGCGGCCTCGCGCGCGGCCCGCGCGGCGCGCCGGATCGCGACCAGCGAAGCGGCCAGATCCTTGTCCTTGGCTTGCATGAGCTGTTCACGGGTCATGGTGCTTCTCCCCATTCGATGAGATCCGGCTCTTCGCCGGCGTTGTCGTACAGCGCCCACGCGTCCACCGCGACGCGATAGCGGTCGTCGAAATTCCGACGACCCGCCTCGAATCGGCGACGAATCACATCTTCGGGAATGTGATGCCCGCCCTGCCGGACACGCTCGACGACGCGTGCCACGGCAAATTCTGCCGTCGGAAGGGCCAGAAAGAAAAGGCTCACGTGGTAGCCCGACTTTCTCCACGCATCGATGTGGCGCAGATAGCCCAGTCCCGACAGGGTCGTCTCGAAAGCGAAGCTCTCTCGGCGACGGGCGCACTCCGCGATCTCCGCCAGCATCAGTCGCCCAGCCTTGAGGGCTTCAGCCTCCGGTGCGAAAGGCGACAAGCCGGCCGCGATCAGATCGGCATTGATGAAACGCGAGATTTGCGCTTCCTGAGGAAGGAAGGCGCGGGCGAAAGTGGTCTTGCCCGCACCGTTCGGTCCCGCAATGATGACGATCTTGGGATGGCTCATCAAAACGGGCGGCGCATGCTCAGGAACTGAACAGGAAGTTCATCACGTCGCCATCCTTGACGACGTATTCCTTGCCCTCCGACCGCATCTTCCCCGCGTCCTTCGCGCCCTGCTCGCCCTTGAAGGCGATGTAGTCGTCGAACGCGATGGTCTGGGCGCGGATGTAGCCCTTCTCGAAGTCGCCGTGGATCACGCCGGCGGCCTGCGGGCCGGTGTCGCCGATGTGGATGGTCCAGGCGCGCACTTCCTTCACGCCGGCGGTGAAGTAGGTCTGCAGGCCCAGCAGCTTGAATGCGGCGCGGATCAGGCGGTTCAGGCCCGGCTCTTCCTGGCCGATTTCGGCCAGGAACATCTTCTTGTCTTCGTCGTCCATCTCGGCCAGGTCGGCTTCGATCTTGGCGCAGATGGCGACCACGGGCGCGCCCTGCTTGGCGGCGTACTCGCGCAGGCGGTCCAGGTAGGGGTTGTTCTCGAAGCCGTCTTCCGACACGTTGCCCACGAACATGGCGGGCTTGGCGGTGATGAGCGTGAAGCTCTTCACCAGCGGCATCTCTTCCTTGGTGAACTCGAGCGCGCGCACGGGCGTGTTCTCGTTCAGCGCGGCCTGGCAGCGTTCGAGCAGGCCGACGAGCTTCTGCGCGTCCTTGTCGCCCGAGCGGGCCACCTTGGTGTGGCGGTGCAGCGCCTTCTCGACCGTGGCGAGGTCTGCCAGGCACAGCTCGGTCTGGATCACTTCGATGTCGGAGATCGGGTCGACCTTGCCGGCCACGTGGATCACGTTCTCGTCGTCGAAGCAGCGCACCACGTTGACGGTGGCGTCGGTCTCGCGGATGTGCGCCAGGAACTTGTTGCCCAGGCCTTCACCGGTGCTGGCACCGGCCACCAGGCCGGCAATGTCGACGAACTCGACGATGGCGGGCACCACGCGCTCGGGCTTGACGATCTCGCTCAGCTGGTCGAGCCGCGGATCGGGCACTTCCACCACGCCCACGTTGGGCTCGATGGTGCAGAACGGATAGTTTTCCGCTGCGATGCCGGCCTTGGTCAACGCATTGAAAAGGGTGGATTTACCGACGTTGGGCAGGCCGACGATGCCGCATTGCAAACTCATGGGAGGTCCTCTTGGGTAACCCCCGATTTTAGGCTGACCGGGTTCTCCCCCGGGTCGGGCGCCCTTCCCGCCACGCCGGCGCGCCCTTTTCCCGACGCGCTCGACCCTGCGCGAAAGCCCTCTGGCAGCGGCTTCGAGCCCCGAAAGGCTCAGGGTTTGACCCGACTAGCAAACGTTTGCGCAAACGTTTCCCTCGATTAACATCGGAGCCCCCGGCACAGACCGGCGTTCCGCTCTGACCCCTCATTTCAGGAGACATCCACCATGAAGTTCACCCGCCGTACCCTGCAAAGCGCTGCCGCATTGACCTTGCTGGGCGCCATCGCCGGAACGCCCGCCTTCGCGCAGGACAAGCCGAAGGTCGCGCTGGTCATGAAGTCGCTGGCCAACGAGTTCTTCCGCACCATGGAAGACGGCGCCAAGGCGCACCAGAAGGCCAACGCCGCGCAGTACACGCTGGTGGCCAACGGCATCAAGGACGAGACCGACACCGCCGCCCAGATCAAGATGGTCGAGCAGATGGTGGCGCAGAAGATCAACGCGCTGGTCATCGCGCCGGCCGATTCGAAGGCGCTGGTGCCGGTGATCAAGGCGGCCATCGACAAGGGCATCCTGGTCGTGAACATCGACAACCAGCTCGACGGCGCTGCACTGAAAGAGAAGGGCATCCAGGTGCCCTTCGTCGGCCCCGACAACCGCGCCGGCGCCAAGCTGGTGGGCGACGCGCTGGCCAAGGAGCTGAAGTCGGGCGACAAGGTCGGCATCATCGAAGGCGTGTCGACCACCTTCAATGCGCAGCAGCGCACGCTGGGCTACCAGGACGCCATGAAGGCCGGCGGCATGACCGTGGTCGGCGTGCAGTCGGGTCAGTGGGAAATCGACAAGGGCAACACCGTGGCCGCCGGCATGATGCGCGAGCACCCCGACCTGAAGGCCCTGCTGGCCGGCAACGACAGCATGGCGCTGGGCGCCGTGGCCGCCGTCAAGGCCGCGGGCAAGACCGGCAAGGTGCTGGTGGTGGGCTACGACAACATCGGCGCCATCAAGCCGATGCTGAAGGACGGCCGCGTGCTCGCCACCGCCGACCAGTTCGCCGCCAAGCAGGCCGTGTTCGGCATCGAGACCGCGCTGAAGGCCATCGCCGACAAGAAGAAGCAATCGGAAATGCCGGCCGAAGTGAAGACCGACGTGGTGCTCGTCACCAAGTCGTCGAAGTAAGCCATTCCGCTCCCCTCTAAAAAGAAGAAGACCTCGTTTTGACCGCCGCACCCGACGCCGCCATGAATCCGCCCTTACCCACCGCCGTGCTCGCCCTGAGCACGGTCGGCAAGGACTACGCGGCGCCGGTGCTCGACGGGGTTTCTCTTGAACTGCGCGCCGGCGAGGTGCTGGCGCTCACGGGCGAGAACGGCGCGGGCAAGAGCACGCTGTCGAAGATCGTCTGCGGGCTGGTGCAGCCCACGCGCGGCGGCATGCTGCTGGACGGCCAGCCCTTCGCGCCGGCCTCGCGCCGCGATGCCGAGCGCCTGGGCGTGCGCATGGTCATGCAGGAACTCGGCCTCGTCACCACGCTGTCGGTGGCCGAGAACCTGCTGCTCGACCGCCTGCCGCACAAGAGCGGCTGGATCCGCCGTGCCACGCTGCACGAGCTGGCCGAGCGCCAGCTCGCCAAGATCGGCCTGGACGGCATCGACCCGGCCTCGCCGGTGGCGCGGCTGGGCATCGGCCAGCAGCAGATGGTGGAGATTGCGCGCAACCTGCAGGACGACACGCGCGTGCTGGTGCTCGACGAGCCCACCGCCATGCTCACGCCGCGCGAAACCGCGCACCTGTTCGAGCAGATCGAGCTGCTGAAGCTGCGCGGCGTGGCGATCGTCTACGTGTCGCACCGCCTCGAAGAGCTGCAGCGCATCGCCGACCGCGTGGCGGTGCTGCGCGACGGCAAGCTGGTCGACGTGCGCGCCATGGCCGGCGTGCGCGAATCCGAACTGGTGCAGCGCATGGTCGGGCGCGCGGTGCACGAGCACGAAGGCCGCGCGCGCCGCGTGGCGGGCCCGGTGCTGCTGAGCGCGCGCGGCATCGGCCGGGCGCAGGTGGTGCGCGACGTCGATCTCGAACTGCGCGCGGGCGAAGTCATGGGCCTGGCCGGCCTGGTCGGCTCGGGCCGCACCGAGCTCGTGCGGCTGCTGTTCGGCGCCGACCGCGCCGACCGCGGCGAGGTCGTGCTGCACGACGGCACGCCCGCCGCGCAGCCCGTGCAGCATGCGCGCAAGGGCTGGCGCTCGCCGATGCAGGCCATTCGCGCGGGCATCGGCCTCGTCACCGAAGACCGCAAGTCGCAGGGCCTGCTGCTCACGCAGCCGATCCGCGTCAACGCCACGCTGAGCGACCTCGGCGCGATCTCGCACGCCGGCTGGCTGCGCCGCGCCAAGGAACGGCAGATTGCGCGCCGGCTGGTGGAGCTGCTGCGCATCCGCTCGCGCAGCATCGAACAACCCGTGTCCACGCTCAGCGGCGGCAACCAGCAGAAGGTGGTGTTCGCGCGCTGGCTGCACCGCGAATGCAAGGTGCTGCTGCTGGACGAACCCACGCGCGGCGTGGACGTGGGCGCGCGCGCCGACCTGTACGCCGAGCTCGACCGCATGACCGACGCCGGCAAGGCGCTCCTGATGGTGTCCAGCGACCTGCGCGAGCTGATGGCCATGTGCGACCGCATCGGCGTGATGAGCGCCGGCCGGCTGGTCGCGGTGTTCGAGCGCGGCGAGTGGAGCGAACAGTCGCTGCTCGCCGCCGCCTTCAGCGACGCCACGGGCCGCGTGCCCGGTTCCCCGGCGGACTCCTCCGCATCCGCCCCGACTTCCGCCGACGCCTGACGACCATGAACGCAGCCTCTCCCTCTTCTCCTGCTTCCGCCGCCGCCGGCAAGCCGCCGTCCGCGCTCAAGGGCCAGCTCGGCACCTACCTGGGCCTGACGGTCGTGCTGCTGGGCATGATTGCGCTGTTCGGCTCGATGAGCGAATACTTCCTCACGCGCGAGACCTTCATCTCCATCGCCAACGAGATCCCGGCGCTGGCCGTGATGGCGGTGGGCATGACCTTCGTGCTGATCATCGCGGGCATCGACCTGTCGGTGGGCTCGGTGCTCGCGCTGAGCGCGGCCGTCACGGCCGCCGCCATCCTCGAATGGAAGCTCTCGGTGCCGCTGGCCGCCCTGCTGGGCCTGGCCACCGGCCTCATCTGCGGCACGGTGACGGGCGCGGTGTCGGTCGCCTGGCGGCTGCCGAGCTTCATCGTCTCGCTGGGCATGCTCGAAGCCGTGCGCGGCGGCGCCTACCTGGTCACCGACTCGCGCACGCAGTACGTGGGCGACGCCATCTCGGGCCTGGCCGCGCCGTGGATCGGCGGCATCTCGGCCGCCTTCGTGCTCGCCGTGGTGCTGGTGGCCGCGGGGCAGCTGGTGCTCACGCGCTCCGTGTTCGGCCGCCATGTCGTGGGCATCGGCACCAACGAGGAAGCCATGCGCCTGGCGGGCATCGACCCGCGGCCGATCCGCATCATCGTGTTCGCCGTCACCGGCCTCTTGGCCGGGCTCGCGGGCCTGATGCAGTCGGCCCGCCTCGAAGCGGCCGACCCGAACGCCGGCGTGGGCATCGAGCTGCAGGTGATCGCGGCCGTGGTCATCGGCGGCACCAGCCTCATGGGTGGGCGCGGCTCGGTGGTCAACACCTTCTTCGGCGTGCTGATCATCGCGGTGCTCGAGGCCGGCCTGGCGCAGGTGGGCGCGAGCGAGCCGAGCAAGCGCATCATCACGGGCGCGGTGATCGTGGTGGCCGTCATCATCGACACCCTGCGCCAGCGCCGGGCCGATCGTCGATTGGCCTGAGCCTCAAGGAACCCACACAACCATGGCCACCATCAAGGACGTCGCACTCCAGGCGGGCGTTTCCGTCACCACCGTGTCGCACGTCGTCAACGACACGCGCCACGTGAGCGCCAAGGTGCGCGAGCGCGTCGAGCTGGCGATCCGCGAGCTGGGCTACGTGCCCAACGCAATGGCGCGCAGCCTCAAGAGCAACACCACCTCGACGCTGGGCATGCTGATTCCCAACAGCTCGAACCCCTACTTCGCCGAGATCGTGCGCATCGTGGAAGACCGCTGCTTCGGCGCCGGCTACACGCTGGTGCTGTGCAATACCGACGACGAGCCCCGGCGCCAGAGCGTGTACCTGCAGGTGCTGGCCGAGCGCCGCATCGACGGGCTCATCGTGGTGTCGACCGGCGCCGACGAGGACGACTCGCTCGCCACCCAGCTGCGCGGCCTGCGCATTCCCACCGTGCTGGTCGACCGCGAGATCGCCGACCCGGCCTGCGACCTGGTGGAAACCGCCCACATGCAGGGCGGCCTGCTCGCCGTGCGGCACCTGCTGTCGCTGGGCCACAAGCGCATCGCCTGCATCGGCGGGCCGCTGGGCGTGACCTCGAGCGAGCAGCGCATCGAAGGCTGGCGCATGGCGCTGGCGGAAACCGGCTCGCCGCCGAACGCCGACGCGCTGCTGTGGCGCGGCGGCTTCACCAGCCAGGGCGGCTACGAGGCGATGCACGCCATCCTGCGCACCGAGCAGAAGCCCTCGGCCGTGTTCGTGTGCAACGACCTGATGGCCATCGGCGCGCTGCGCGCCGCGCATGAAAGCGGCGTGCGCGTGCCCGACGAACTGTCCATCGTGGGCTTCGACGACATCGAACTGTCGGCCTACACCAGCCCGCCGCTCACCACCGTGGCCCAGCCCAAGGAGCGCATCGGCGCGCTGGCGGTCGACATGCTGCTGGAGCGCATGGGCGGCAAGCGCCGCGACGCCCGCAAGGTCGTGCTGCAACCCGAGCTGCGCGTGCGCGCCTCGACCGCGCGCCACGCGGGCTTTCGCGAAGCCGGCGTGACGCCTGCCCCTTCCACCATCACCGCCACACCTTCCAAGTCCCGCACCTCGTGAGCCTTCAGCCTCTTTCTTCCTCCAAGGCACCGCGCATCGTGGTGCTCGGCAGCCTGAATATGGACATCGTGCTGCGCGTGCCGCACGCGCCGGCCGCGGGCGAAACCTTGCTGGGCCGCTCGATCGACGCCATCCCCGGCGGCAAGGGCGCCAACCAGGCCGTGAGCTGTGCACGCGAAGGCGCGCAGGTGCAGATGATCGGCTGCGTGGGCGACGACGCGCATGGCGCGGCCCTGCGCGATGCGCTCGCGCGCGACGGCATCGACACCGCCGCGCTGCGTACCGTGGCGGGCGAGCCGACCGGCACGGCGCTGATCCTCGTGGAAGACAGCGGCCAGAACCGCATCGTGATGATCCCCGGCGCCAACGCGCGCGTCGCCATCGACGAAGCCTCGCTGACGCAGCAGGTACAGGGCGCGGCCTTCCTCGTCGCGCAGTTCGAGACCCCGATGGGCCAGGTGACACGCGCCATCAACGCCGCGCACGACGCGGGCTGCGCGGTGATGCTCAACCCCTCGCCGGTGCAAGCCATCGCCGAGGCGCTCTGGCCCCGCATCGACACGTTGGTGGTCAACGAGATCGAGGCGCAGACCCTGTCGGGCCAGAACGCCGACAGTCCCGAAGAAGCAGCGCAGGCCGGCCAGGCACTGCGCGCGCGCGGCATCGCCCGCGTGGTCGTGACGCTGGGTTCGCGCGGCGCCGTGGCGGTCGACGCCGACGGTGCGCGCCACCATCCCGCGCCGAAGGTGCGGGCGGTCGACACCACCGCCGCCGGCGACACCTTCCTGGGCGCACTCGCCGTGGCCCTGGGCGAGGGCCAGTCCTTCGACGAGGCCGTGCGCCTGGGCATCCGCGCCGCGGCGCTGTGCATCCAGCAGCCCGGCGCCCAACCCTCCATTCCGCTGCGCGACGCCGTGCTGCGCAGCCCCCTGCCCCCCGACTGGATCACGCTGTGAAACGCTCTCCCCTGCTGCACGCCGAACTCTCCCACGTGATCGCCTCGATGGGCCACGGCGACATGCTGGTGATCGGCGACGCCGGCCTGCCGATTCCCGACGGCCCGCGCCGCATCGACCTGGCCGTGGCGCGCGGTGTGCCGGGGATCAGCGATGTGCTCAAGGCGGTGCTGTCGGAGATGCAGGTCGAAGCCATCGTGGTGGCCGACGAAGCGCTGCAAGGCGATGCGAAGGCGCTACCGGGCTGGTACCCGCAGTCGCTGGGCATCGCGCCGCAGACGGTGTCGCATGAAGAATTCAAGCGCCGCAGCGCGAAGGCCCGCGCCATCGTGCGCACGGGCGAATGCACGCCCTACGCGAACATCATCCTGATCGCCGGCGTGAAGTTCTGAGGCTCTGAGCGACTGCCCACGGTCTGCCTCCCCCTTGATTTCGCTGCGCAAGGCACCCCATCAGCGTGAGCGTTGTTCGCAGCAGTCGTTGATCGCCCGCAAGCGCAGAGCGTGCCCTCGTGCGCAGGGCATCGGGGGCTCCCCGCAGCGAAATCAAGGAGGAGGCCGCAGGCCGGGGGACATTCGCGGAGGGGAGTACCCGGTGTCCTGTGCACGCACCCCGAGTTGACCGCACACCACTCAGGCGTGCGGCATGCCCTTCACTCGAAGCGGTAGTTCGCGCCGACGGACTGCCCCACCTTGAGCATGTGCTCCACGCCCTGCACCACGATGCAGTTCATGCCGAAGGTGATACCGCCGTCCACGCGCGCGTCGGCGCGGTAAGTGCGCAGCATGTCGCCGACCTCGGGGCTGCTGAGCGCGGTGGCCGGGTCGATGTCGGGAATGGGGCAGCGCGTGCAGGGCTTGACCGGGCGCAGCTCGGCCTCTCCCTCGCCGGTGGTGACGTGCAGCGCGTCGACCCGGTCTTCGTCATGCGACTCGATGCCGGCCAGCACGATGTTCGGGCGGAAGCGCTCGATGCCGACCGGGCCGTGGCCCGCCGCCGCCAGGCGCTCGTTGAGTTCGGCGATCGAGCCTTCGCTGGCCACCAGCAGCGGGAAGCCGTCGGCGAACTGGTTCAGCGCCTCGACGCCGTCGGTCCACTTCAGGCTCGACAGGCGCTGGTGCTCGGGGTCGAAGCGCACCAGGCGCAGCGTCTGCGGCTTGCCGGGCTCCGAGAGGAAATCGCTGAACCACTGGGCCGCGATGTCACCCATGTCGTAGGCCGCCACCTCGTCCTTCCACACGCGCACGCGCACCGGCTGCTCGACGCGGTCGAAGGCCAGGTGCAGCGCCAGCATGCCGGGCGCGCGCAGCACGACCTCGGTGTGCTTCATCTGCGGCTGGATGAGCGCCATGCGCGGCAGTTGCCGCTGGGTGACGAACTCGCCCTGCGCATCGACCACCATCCAGGCGCGGTCGAACTCCAGGCCGGTTTCGGTGAGCAGCATCTCGTCGAGCTCGACGCCGGCGCACGACTTGACGGGGTACACGAACAGGCGGGCGATGGTGGCCTGGAGATCGAAAGCGGACGGCTGCGACACGGTGGGGGTTCCTTTGAAATCGCCGGCCATTCTCCTGCATGAACGGGTATCGGCGCCCGCGCGCGAGGCAACTCCTACAATCATCCGATGGCCCTTTCTCCCGAAGTTTGTATCCGCGGCGCCGGCATCGTCGGCCGCACGCTGGCGCTGCTGCTGGCGCGCGAACGCGTGCGTGTCGCGCTGGTGGTGCCGCCGGCCCCGCCGGGCAAGGAAGACATCCGGGCGTACGCGCTCAATGCGGCGTCCCGCACCATGCTCGAATCGCTGCGCGCCTGGCCCGACACGGCCCATGCCACGCCGGTGCACGAGATGCAGGTGCACGGCGACGACGGCGGCCGCGTGCAGTTCAGCGCCGCGCGCCAGAAGGTCGAGGCGCTGGCCTGGATCGTCGACGTGCCCGCGCTCGAACAGCAACTGGCCGACGCGGTGCGCTTCCAACCCCTGATCGACGTGGTGACCGAGCCCGTGGCCGCGCCGCTCACGGTGGTGTGCGAAGGCAAGGCCAGCGCCTCGCGCGCGGCGCTGGGCGTGAGCTACGAGGTCACGCGCTACCCGCAGCACGCCATTGCCGCACGGCTCGAAGCCGCGCACACGCACGACGGCATCGCGCGCCAGTGGTTCAACGACCGCGGCGAGGTGTTCGCCCTGCTGCCGCTGGGCGGCGTGCACGGCAAGACGCTGGCGCTGGTGTGGTCGGTCGACCAGCTGCGCGTGCCCGAGCTGGTCGCGCAAAGCGTCGAAGAATTCAGTGCCGCCGTGAGCGAAGCCAGCCACGGCGAGCTGGGCTCGCTGCGGCTCACGAGCGAACGCGCCGTGTGGCCGCTGTCGCGCGCCATCGCCGACCGCTGGTCCGGCACGATGCCCGGCCAGCCCACCCAGTCGTGGGTGCTCGCGGGCGACGCCGCGCACACGGTGCATCCGCTGGCGGGCCAGGGCCTGAACCTCGGCCTGGCCGATGCGGCCGCGCTGGCCGACGTGATCCGCACCCGCGACTACTGGCGCAGCGTGGGCGACGCCCGCCTGCTGCGCCGCTACGAACGCGCCCGCCGCGCCGACGTGCTGCAGATGAGCCTGGCCACCGACGGATTGCAGCAACTTTTCTCGCACAACCTGGGTCCACTTCCTGCGTTGCGCAACTGGGGCATGCGCGGTTTCGACCGCACGCGCTTCGTGAAGCACTGGATCACCGCACAAGCCATGGGCCTGAAGGCCTGACGCCCCGCGCCCACCAGCCCTCCACCTTTTTCCCGAAACCTTCCCGATGACCTTCGTCCGCCACCTTCTCGTCGCCGCCTGCGCGCTGCTCACGCTCTCCACCGCCGGCGCGGGCGAGGCCGAGATCCGCAAGAACCTGCCGACGCACATCCCGCAGCTGCCGCCCATCGAGGAAGTCACCAAGACGCCCGTGCCGGGCCTGTACGAAGTGCGCGTCAACGGCAGCCAGATCCTGTACACCGACGAGCAAGGCGGCTACCTGTTGCAGGGCAGCCTGATCGACGCCAAGACCCGCCGCAACCTCACCGAGGAACGCGTCGAGAAGCTCACCGCCGTCGCCTTCGACAAGCTGCCGCTGAAGGACGCGATCAAGATCGTGCGCGGCAACGGCAAGCGCAAGGTCGCGGTCTTCGAAGACCCGAACTGCGGCTACTGCAAGCGCTTCGAAAAAGACATGAAGAAGGTCGACAACGTCACCGTCTACATGTTCCTGTACCCCGTGCTCGGCCCCGATTCGACCGCCAAGTCGCGCGACATCTGGTGCAGCAAGGACCCGGGCAAGGCCTGGGCCGACTGGATGGAAGGCAACGTCAAGCCCGCCGCCGCAGCCACCAGCTGCAACGTGACGGCGCTGGAGCGCAACGTGGAGTTCGGCCGCAAGTACAACATCACCGGCACGCCCACGCTGATCTTCACCGACGGCAGCCGCGTCCCCGGCGCCATTCCCGCCGAGCAGGTCGAGAAGCAGCTCGCCGCCGCCAACTGATCCGATGGCGACGACCTCCGCTTCCCGGCGCGCAGCCGCGGCTGCAACCGCCACGCCCGCTGTGCATTGCCGCGTCGAGTGCGCCGACCTGCATGCGCGCCTGTTCGCCGTCACGCTGACCATCGCCGCGCCCGCCGCGCAGCAGCGCGTGGCGCTGCCGGTGTGGATTCCCGGCAGCTACCTCGTGCGCGAATTCGCCAAGAACCTGCAGGGCCTGCGCGCCACGCAGGGCCGCCGCAAGCCGGTGCTGACGCAGCTCGACAAATGCAGCTGGCAGGTCGACTGCGTGCCGGGCCAGCCGCTGGTGCTGCACTACCAGGTGTGCGCCTACGACAACTCGGTGCGCACCGCCTGGCTCGACGCCACGCGCGGCTTCTTCAACGGCACCAGCGTCTGCCTGCGTGTCGAGGGCCAGACCGAGGCGCCACACGCGCTGGAAATCGTGCCGCCCGCGCTGCCGGCCGACGCCGCGCGCTGGTCGTGCGCCACCGCGCTCGTGCCGACGAAGGCCGACAAGCACGGCTTCGGCAGCTACCGCGCCGCCGGCTACGACGAACTGGCCGACAGCCCGGTCGAGATGGGCGCCTTCTGGAGCGCCGAGTTCGACGCCTGCGGCGTGCCGCACCGCTTCGTGATCGCGGGCGCCGCGGCCTCGTTCGACGGCGAGCGCCTCATCGCCGACACCAAGGCCATCTGCGAAGCGGAGATCCGCTTCTGGCACGGCGACAAAGCAGGAAAGCGCGGCGGCCCGAAGCTGCCGATCGACCGCTACGTGTTCATGCTCAATGCGGTGGACGACGGCTACGGCGGGCTCGAGCACCGCCATTCCACCGCGCTCATCTGCAACCGCCGCGACTTGCCGCTGCGCGGCGAAAAGAAGAAGCAGCCCGAGGGCTACACCACGCTGCTGGGCCTCATCAGCCACGAGTACTTCCACACCTGGAACGTCAAGCGCATGCGCCCGGCGGAGTTCGCGAGCTACGACTACAGCCGCGAGAACTACACGCAGCTGCTGTGGTTCTTCGAAGGCTTCACGAGCTACTACGACGACCTGCTGCTGCGCCGCGCCGGCCGCATCGACGACGCCGCGTACCTGCGCCTGCTCAACAAGACCATCAACCAGGTGCTGCAGACGCCCGGCCGGCTGGTGCAGCCGGTGGCCGACGCGAGCTTCGACGCCTGGGTCAAGTACTACCGCCAGGACGAGCAGACGCCCAACAGCACCGTCAGCTACTACACCAAGGGTGCGCTGGTGGCGCTGTGCTTCGACCTCGCGCTGCGCCAGGAAGGCAAGGGCACGCTCGACGACGTGATGCGCCACCTCTGGACGCAAGGCAACGGCGGCCCGATCAGCGAAGCCGACATTGCAACCGCGCTCGAAGCCGTGGGCGGACGCTCGTATGCGCCAGAGCTTGCACGCTGGGTGCATTCGACCGACGAACTCCCGCTGGCCGACCTGCTGCGCGCCCACGGCGTGGCCACGCTCGACGACCCCTCGCAACCCGCGCAGGCGCTCGGCTTGCGCGTGGCCGAAACCGGCGGCAGCGTGCAGATCAAGGTGGTGCTGCGCGGCGGCGCCGCCGAAAAGGCCGGTTTCTCGGCCAACGACGAATGGCTCGGTATCGAGTTGCCGGCCGTCGGTGGTCGCGGCAAGGGTGCGGCGCAACCCGCACAGGCCTGGCGCCTCACCAAGCTCGACGACCTGGCGCTGTACCTCGGTGATGCCACCAAGTGCACCGCCCTCGTCGCCCGCGACCGCCGGCTGCTGCGCCTGCCGCTCACGCTGCCGACGGGCTCGACCACGTGGCGGCTGTTCTCGCACGACGCGGCCAGGATCTCGGCCTGGCTCGCAGCCAAGCCGTAATTTCTTCCGTTCAGGCCGGGTGATCGACGGCCGCCGCCAGCGGCGGCCGCACGAACAGCATCGGCTGTGGCTCGCCCACGAGCACGCAGGGCTTGCCGGTGCGGCGGCAGTGGTCCTGCACGCGCCAGTAGGCGCCGTGGCTCACGCAGCCCGTCTGGCAGATCACGAGGTCGGCGGCGCGCAGGCCCGCCTCGAGCGCCGCGGGGTCGTCGGCCTCGTCGCCGCCGTCGTGGTGCAGGTAGTGGCCGCCGGCAATCTCCACGAGCTGGCGCGCCAGCGAAGGCGCCTCGGGCGTCGCTTCCGAACGGCCCACGCACAGCACCGACTTGGCCCGCAGGTCGGCCGGCACCTGCGGCCCTGGCGGCAAGGCATGGTGACGCCGGCCACCCGGTGCCAGCAGCGCGTGCAGGCGCTGGGGCAAGGCGCTGCCCTTGGCCGCGCGCGCCGCCAGTTCCTCGCGCACGATGGCAATTGCCGAGTCGCGCGCCACCAGTGCGCCGCGCAACCGCACGACCTGCGCCTCGAGCCGCTCGACCCGGGCGGCCTGTTCCATCAGCAGGCGCGAGCAACGCTCCTGCACCCGGGCATAGGCCCGCAGCAACACGGCATGTTCTTGCATCGGGAAGTCCATGGCGGCCATTCTAGATGAGAACAATTCTCAAATGAAACACCCGCGCGTCAGCGGGCCCGAAGCCTGGCTGGGTATAGTGGGACGCGTTTTTTTCCCCACCTCCCCCGGAGACAGCGACACCATGAGCTACGAAAACATCGACGTGCGGACCGAAGCAGGCAAGGTCGGCATCATCACCCTCAACCGCCCCAAGGCCCTCAATGCGCTGAACGACGCGCTGATGACAGAGCTGGGCCAGGCGCTCAAGGCCTTCGACGCCGACGACGCCATCGGCTGCATCATCCTCACGGGCAGCGAGCGCGCCTTCGCGGCCGGTGCCGACATCGCGGCGATGGCCAAGTACAGCTTCATCGACACCTACAAGGGCGACTACATCACGCGCAACTGGGAAACCATCCGCTCGATCCGCAAGCCGGTGATCGCGGCCGTGAGCGGCTTCGCACTGGGCGGCGGCTGCGAGCTGGCGATGATGTGCGACTTCATCATCGCGGCCGACAACGCCAAGTTCGGCCAGCCCGAGATCAAGATCGGCGTGATCCCCGGCGCCGGCGGCACGCAGCGCCTGCCGCGCGCGGTGGGCAAGAGCAAGGCCATGGACATGGCGCTCACCGCCCGCATGATGGACGCCGCCGAAGCCGAGCGCGCCGGCCTCGTGAGCCGCGTGGTGCCTTTTGAAAAGCTGGCCGACGAAGCGCTGGGCGCCGCGCTGATCATCGCGGGCTTCTCGCAGATCGCCGTGATGGCGGCCAAGGAATCGGTCAACCGCGCCTTCGAGAGCGGCCTGAGCGACGGCGTGATGTTCGAACGCCGCCTGTTCCACGCGCTGTTCGCCACGCAGGACCAGAAGGAAGGCATGGACGCCTTCCTGGCCAAGCGCCAGCCGGATTTCAAGAACGCCTGATCCGCCCGATCGTCGCGGGCCCGGGGACCGCAGCGGCGGTCGCCGTCAGCGGGCTCGCGACAGCGCCGTGCGCAGCGCCTCGAGCGCCTGCGCCGGCGGCGTGCCGATGGAGGCGGGGCCGCCCGGCTGCGGCGTCCACCGCACCTGGTCGCCCGCGATCTCGAGCACGGCCAGCAACGCGCCGTCGCGTCGCAGTTCGATGCGCGCCTCGACCGGCGCACCCCATTCCCCGCCCGACACGGTGGCCGCGCGCGCCACGGTGTTCACCAGCGCCGCGAGGCCTTCGGTGTCGCCGCGCGCCTGGCGCGTGGTGGCGCCGGCGCGCGTGATGTCGAGCGCGGTCCAGCGGTCCAATGCCGTGAAGCCGCCGCTCACCGCGGCTTCGGTGGCTGCGCGCGGCGCCGCCTTGGCGGCCGCCGACGGAGCCGGCGCGGCTTGCACGGGAGCGGCGCGGCGCTGCATGCCGGCGACATTCGCGCTGGCACCGCCTTGCGCGGCGAGCGACGACGCCGTCTCTGCGGACTCGCGCTGCATCGGCGCTGGCGCTGCAGGTGCGGCGGCCGGCGCCGGCGGTGCGGCTGCGTAGGGCATCGGACTCTGGCCGACATCGGCCATGGGTGGTGCAGCCGGCATGGGCGCAGATGCGATGGCCGGTGCGACAGGCGCAGGCACGGGCGCCGGGGCTTGCACCACCGGGGCCGCGGGCGCCGCCTTTTCCATCGTCCGTACTTCGTCCTTCTGGACCGACGCCGCCGCAGGGGCTTCGCGCCGCCGCGACGCTTCACGCGTTTCCTGCGTCTCGCGCTGCTTCAGGGTTTCTTTCGCATCGCGCGCCGCTTCGCTGCGCTGCGCAGCGGGCGGTGTCATGTCCGCCGTTGCGGCCGGTTCAGCGGCTGGCGCAGGTGCTGCGGCTACTGCCGGTGCTTCGGCCGATTGCGCAGGCGCAGGCGGTGCCGACGTCGGCGCGGGCGCCCCCGCCACTTGCGCCTCGCCATCGAGCCGCGCGTCGGGCACCGGCTCGCGATGCCACAGCACGGTGACGAAAGTCGCCACGAGCACGGTCGCGAACGCCGCGTTCCACGGCATGCGCGAGCGGGGACTGCCGCCGCCGAACAAGCGTCGCCACCACGGCGCGGTCTCCGCCGGGCGACTGGTCGCCGGCGCGGAAGCCGCGGCGAGGTTGTGCGCCATCTTGAGGATCGCCTCGCGCGTGTGGGCCGCGGGCACGGCGTCGCGGTCGGGCGCGTGGTCCAGCGCGCGACGCAGCCGCGCGTCGTGCAGGTCGTGGTCGTCCATGCCGGCGCTCATGCCCGCAGCTCCAGCACCGACAGGTAGCGTTCCATGCAGCCGCGCAGCTTCTGCAGCCCGTAGCGCAGGCGGCTGCGCACGGTCTCGAAGCCGATCTCCAGCCGGGCCGCGAGCGCGTCGACGGTCAGGCCGTCTTCATGGTGCAAGAGAAAAGCCGCGCGTTGCTCGGCCGGCAGTTCGTCGAGACAAGCCAGCAGCCGACGCCCGGCGGCGCGCCAGAACGCCAGCTCTTCGGCCGACGGGTGCGCCGACAGGTCGGTGGCCCCGTGCACGCCACGGTCGAGCGCGGGCACCGCGTCGCCGTCGTCGTCGGTCGCATGGCCATCGAGCGTCACCTCGCGCCCGCTCACGCGCAGGCGGTCCATCGCGAGGTTGTGCGCGATGGTGAAGGCCCAGGTGCGCCAGGTGGCGCCCTGCGGCGAGAAGCTGTCGCGCGCCGAGATGATCCGCACCCAGGTGTCCTGGAACACCTCGTCGGCCTGCGCGGCCAGCCGCGCGCCGAGCAGGCGCTTGACGAAGCGGAACAGGCCGCCTTCGTGGCGCGCATAAAGCACGTCGAAGGCGGCGGCGTCGCCGTGGGCGTAGGCCAGCATCAACTGATCGTCGGGCATGGCGTCGCGCTCGGTGGCGGTGCGGGCAGCAGCAGAAGGGGCGCGTGGCAGCGCAGACATCGCAGGATTGTCACCCGAGCTTGTACGGCGCACGGAGGCGATCGGGGTTAGGTCGAAACGCGATCCGACGCATTCGATCGCAGAAAAATCGACCTGAAAACGCCGGGAGTTGAACTGGGCCCAAAGCCTGGGCTATAATTTTGGGCTCGGTGCTGAATTGCACTGACGGCTCTTTAGCTCAGTCGGTTAGAGCGATGGAATCATAATCCACAGGTCCGCGGTTCGAGTCCGTGAAGAGCCACCAACACAGCCTCCCCGCCCCGGCGGAATGGCTCAAAAAGCCCTAAGTTTTCAACGACTTAGGGCTTTTTTCGTTCAGGCGTCCGACGCCGTTTCGCCCACCGGCACCCGGTCCAGCCGGAACGCCTCGGGCTCGCAGTGCACCAGGCGCCAGCCGTGCGCGCCGTGCAGCTGCAGCTCGTCCATCACGTCCGTCAGCGTGCCGATGAGTTCGTTGCCCCAGAACCTGCGCGCGCCGCGCACGGGGTTGAGCATCTGCCGCAGCCGTGGAATCGACAACACGCGCTCCGCGTTGAAGAAGAACTCCAGCGCGAGGTCGAAGGTGACCGGGTCGACGCGCTGCGTGCGGCCCGGGAAGCTCACGCTGCGGTCCATCGGCTGGAAGCTGTAGGCGCCCCACACGAGCGGCGTTGGCATCGCGCACGCCAGGCCGCGCGTTCGGAGCGACAGCAGGATGGTGCGGTAGAAGTCGTCGAACGCCGGTGCCGCTGCGGGCGGGCGCCCCCGCAGGTGCCGCGTGGGCGCGGGCGCCTCCTGCGCCAGTGGAACGATCTTCGTCCCCATCAACGACAGCACGTCCGGCGCCTCTTCGCTCGCCGCCTCGGGCACGTCGGCCAGGAACAGCAGGTTCAGGCGGTCGCCCAGCGTCGCCAGTTCGTCGATGCTGGTGAACACCAGTGGCGCCACGCCCAGCGCGCGCAGCACGCGCCGCGCGTACTCGCGCTCGCGCAGCGCATGGCCGAGCACGCCGATGCGGCGGGCGGGGCGTGCCAGGGGCTCCGAGGGTGCGGCGAAGAAGCGGCTCATGCGGGAGTCCCTTCACAGTCCGCTGCGGCAACAACATGCCCGAGGCAATGCGTTCGGGGGCTCGGGCCGCGGTTCGCGACCCCGGTGATCAGGACCGGCATGGGTGCTCGAAATTCTCAAAAGAATGAATGAAGCCGCGTCCGCTGCGCCCGCGCTTCATGCCGCATGCGATGCGGCACAAGGCAGCGGGCCCACTGAGGCAACCCGGCGCTCACCCATCCTAGGAAGGCCCGCCCGGCCCGTACATAGGACTGTTCCGAAAAGCCCCGCCTTTCGCGCCCCTCAGAGCACCTTTGCGCCGCGCAGCCAGTCCAGCAGCATGGCCGAGTCGGCGCGCATGCGCAGGTCGGCGGCCTCGGCGTCGAAGCGCGTCGTCACTTGGGCCGACTGGTTGTTGTAGTGGTCGCTCTCGGCCGTGAGCACGTCCAGCAGCGTGCGCTTGCCCAGGTGGTACCACTGCTCATAGAAGATCTTGCGCACGCGGTCGGTTTCCTGGATCAGCTCGGTGTACTCGCCGGCACGGCTGGCCGCCGCGTCGCGCTGCTCTGCGGAGGTGCGCAGCCGGTAGGCCAGGTCGCGCGCCGAGGCCTCGGCCTTTTCCTCGCCGGCCGCCGCGCGCTCGAAGGCCGCGCGTTCCGACGCGCGCCCCGAGCCGCCCTGGAACGCGTTCCACTGCAGCGACAGCCCCGTGGACCACGGCTGCTTGTTGCCCGCCGAATCTTCCTGCGTGCTCTTGCCGACCACCCAGTTCAGCTGCGGCAGGCGCCCGGCCTTCACCGACTCCGCGTACAGGCCCGCGGCCTTCGCCTCGGCCCGCGCCTGCTGCATGGCCGGATGCTCGGCGCCCGCGATCAGGGCGTCCTGCAGCGCGACCGGGCGGATCTCCCATGCCAGGTCGGCCGGCCACTGCACCTCTTCGCCGACCAGCTTCACGAGGTTCACCTGCACCTCGCGCAGCTTGGCCACGATGGCGTCGCGGCCGGTCACGGCCTGCAGGCGGCGTGCGCGCGCCTGCGTGAGTTCGCTGGCGCGGCCGCGGTCGCTCTGCACGATCTGGCTCAGCATGTCGACCAGCTCTTCCATGCGCTTCACATAGCCCTGGCTGGCCTCGAGCGCCGCCTGGTGGCGCCGCTGTTCGAGCAGCGCCGACACGGTGTCGTAGGCGATCTTCTGGCGCACCTGCTGCGCCGCCTGGTAGGCCGCCTTCGAGGTCTCGGTGCGGCTGTCGATGGTGGCGCTCAGGCGCCCCCAGTCGTACACCGGCGTGGTGATCGCGAGGTTGCCCGCCGCGCTGCGCGTGCCGCTGTTGTTGGCGCCGCTGCCGCCGAAGGTCGCGGAAGGCGACGACACGCCCACCTGCACCTGCGGCCAACGCTGGCCCTTGGCCTGGTCGATGTCGTACTCGGCCGCCTTCCAGTTGGCCTGCGCCTCGCGCGCCTCGGCGCTGAGCTCGAGCGCCTTGCGCACGTTCTCGTCGAGGTAGGCGCGCAGGCGCTCACCCGCGTCGGCGCTCAGGCCCATCGCGGAGGCGGAGGCCACCACCTTGCGCATCTGGAACGGCGGCGGTGATGCCGCAACGAACGGCGCGGGCATGGCCACCGGCGCCACGGCAACGGACACGGCCGCCGGCACAGCCAACCGCCGCGCCACCTTCAGCGCTGGCGCCTCGTCCTGCGACGCGTGCGCCACCGACGCACCGGCGCCAAGCAGCATCGACACCGACAGCAGCGCGCACACGCCCGACTGCATGGATTTGTTCTTCTTCGTTTTCATGATGACTTCGACTCCTGCTCAGCGTTCGCGGAACGCTTCGCGCGCCTTGAGCACCGGCTTCAGCAGGTAGCTCAGGACTGATTTCTCGCCCGTGCGGATCTCGACCGTGGCGGTCATGCCGGGAATGATGGGGAACTCCTTGTCGCCCGCGCTCAAGGAGGCTTTGTCCGTGCGCACCAGCAGCCGGTAGTACGAGGTGTCGCCGCGCGCGCCCTGGCGTGCCTTCTCGTCGTCCTTCAGCGTGTCGGGGCTCAGGTGCTCCACCGTGCCGGTGAGGCCGCCGTAGATGCCGTAGTCGTAGGCCGAGATCTTCACGGTGGCCGGCAGCGTCGGGCGGATGAAGGCCACGTCCGAGGGCTTGATCTTGGCTTCCACCAGCAGCTGGTCTTCCAGCGGCACGATCTCCATGATGTCCGCGCCCTGCTGGATCACGCCGCCGATGGTGTTCACGCGGATGTTCTTCACGGTGCCCTTCACGGGCGCCTTGATGGTGGTGCGCTTCATCACGTCTTCGCGCGCGCCCATGTTCTCCTTGGCCTGCGCCAGCTCGCCCTCGAAGCGCGTGAGCTCGGCGTTGGCCTCGGCCCGGTACTTGTTCTGGCGCTCGGCGATCTGCAGGCGGAACTCGTTGGCCTGGCGCTTCATGCGCAAGACCTCCACCTCCGACATCAGGCCGCGCGCCGACAGTGGCTCCGACAGCGAGATCTCGCGCTCGGCCAGCTGCAGGCTGCGCTGCAGCGCGCCCACGCTCTCGTTGAGCGTCTGGCGGCGCGCGTTGTAGGCCTGCGTCTCGTCGCGCACGATCGAGTCCACGCCCTGCACGTCCGGCGGAAACGCCAGCGGCTGCGCATAGGCCTCGGCGCGCAGGCGGGCGATGGAGCCCTTCAGCGCCTGCACCTTCGACAGCCCTTCGCGGTACGACGCACCCGCGCGCGTCGGGTCGATCTCGAGCAGGATCTGCCCGCGCTCGACCACGTCGCCTTCGTGCACGTTCATCTCTTCCAGGATGCCGCCCTCCAGGCTCTGGATGATCTGCTCGCGGCTGGCCGGAATCACACGGCCTTCGCCCTGCGTGATCTCTTCCACCTTGGCAAAGTGCGCCCACACGCCGCCGACCACGAGGATCGTTGCGATGAGGTACAGCACCGCCAGGCTGCCCGGCGTCTTTTGCACCAGCATCGCTTCGCGCAGGTCCTTCACGAAGGGCGAGTCTTCGTGGCGTGCCTGGCCGCTCGGGCCCGGGCGCTTCGCGGGCAGCTTCGCCACGGGGGCCGGCACCTTCGCCGGCAAGGCCGCGCCGGGCATGGGCCCCGCGGTGGTTTCGTTCGTGTTCATGGCATCGTTTCCTTGCATCGGGTGCGCGCTCACGCGGGCACCGGTTGTTCGTTCGGTTCATTGCCGGCCGCGCCACGCAAGCGCGCCAGCACGGCGTCTTTCGGTCCGTCGAGAAACACCTTGCCGTCGCCGTCCATCACGACGATGCGATCGACCAGGTCGAGCACCGACAGCCGGTGCGTGGCCACCACCAGGGTCTGACCCTGCGTGACGTGCGCCATGCGGCGCAGGAATTCGTGTTCGGTCTGCAGGTCCATCGAGCTGGTGGGCTCGTCCATCAGCAGGATGCGCGGGCGCAGCAGCAGGCAGCGCGCGAGCGCCACCAGCTGGCGCTGTCCGCCCGAGAGGCCGTGGCCGCCCTCGCCGATGGGCATGTCGTAGCCGCGCGGATGGCGCGCCGCAATCGCGTCGATGCCGGTGATGCGCGCCACGTGCAAAAACTCTTCCGTGGTGGCCGAGGGGTGGCCGATGGTCACGTTGTCGCGCAGCGTGCCGTGGAACAGGCGCGCGTCCTGGCTCAGCAGGCCCACGGCGGCGCGCACGTCGGCCGGGTCGATCTGGCCCACGTCGACGCCGTCGAGCAGCACCTGCCCGGCGCCGGGCTGGTACATCGCGGCCATCACGCGCAGCAGCGTCGACTTGCCGCAACCGATGTTGCCCAGGATGGCAATGCGTTCGCCCGCCTTGATCGTCAGGCTCACGTCCTGCAGCACCGGCGGTGCCGGCTGCATGGGCGGCGCGGGGTAGGCAAAGTTGATCTTCTTGAGCGTGACGTGGCCGTTGAACACCGGCTTGGCCAGGTAGCGGCGCTCCGCCACGCGGTCGGCCGGCTTGGCCATCACCTGGTTGAGCGAGGTCAGCGCCGTCTTGGCCTGCTGGTAGCGCACCGCCAGGCCCACCACCGCCGCCAGCGGCGAGGTCGAGCGCCCGGCCAGGATGACCGTGCCGAACAGCGCGCCCATCGTGAACTCACCCGCATGGATGAGGTACACGCCCCACACCACCAGCACCACGGTCTGCACCTGCTGGATCAGCGTGACGAGGTTCACCGCCATGCTCGAGAGCTTGCGCGACTTCATCGAGCTGGTGGCCGCGAGCGCGCTGAAGTTTTCCCACTTCTGCTGCATCACGCCCTCGCCGCGCGCGGCCTTGAGCGACTCGATGCCTTCGATCGATTCGATGAGCAGGCCCTGCTTGAGCGAACCCTCGCGCAGGTTCTCCTGCATCACCTTGGCCAGCGGCCACTGGATGGCCACGCTGATCAGGATGATGAGCGGAATGGACAGCAGCGGCACCAGCGCCAGCGGCCCACCGATCATGAAGATGATGCCCACGAACAGCAGGCAGAACGGCAGGTCCGACAGCGTCGAGATCGTGGCCGAGGTCACGAAGTCGCGCACCGATTCGAACTCGCGCAGCTGGTTGGCCGACGAGCCCGACGACTGCGGCTTGTGCTCCATGCGCGTGGACAGCAGCTTGCGAAACAGCATCGAGCCCAAAATCAGGTCGGCCTTCTTGCCCGCCATGTCCACCAGGTGCGAGCGCACGTGGCGCGCGCTGAACTCGAACACCATCGCGAACACCACGCCGATGGCCAGCGACCACAGCGTGACATACGCCTGGTTGGGCACCACGCGGTCGTACACGTTCATCGTGAAGAAGGTGCTCGCCAGCGTGAGGATGTTGATCAGCAGCGCCGCCAGCGCCGCGCTCGCGTAGTAGCGCCGGTAGCGCCACAGCGTGGAAAAGAGCCAGTGCCCTTCCGACTCTTCGGCCTCCGGGCCGGCGCGGTCGTCCAGCTGCGCATGCGGCTTCGCCAGCAGCGCGTGGCCGCCGTACAGCGCGGCCATCTCCTGCACGTTGAGCGTCACCGTGCCCGTGCCGGCTTCCGGCAGGATCACGTCGTAGGTGGCCTTGTCGCCCTGGCCGTTGCGGCCGGTGATCACACACGCGCCGCCTTCCTTGCGCAGCGCCACCACGGGGAACAGGTACGAGAGCAGGTCGCCCACCTCGCGCTTGACCCAGCCCGCGCCGATGCCCGCCTGCTCCAGGATGCGCACCGCCAGCGTGGGCGACAGGCGCATCTCGCGCGGCAGGCCCGCCTGCAGCGCGGCCTCGCTCAGCGTGCGGCCGTGGTGCGCGCACAGCCAGTGCACGGCGCGCAGCAGCGTGTCGCGCTCTTCCGCCACCATCTCCATCGCGGGGGGCACCTTGCCCGGCGCGTCCTGCGCCATCACTGCAGCCATGTCGTTGTCCTTCTTGCTCGTGGTGATGCGCAAGGCGGGGGTCCGTCCTGCATCGCCTGGCCGCGCTCCGACGTGTACGGCGGGCGGCCTGTGGTTGAAAAAATCGGGCCGGCATGGCCCCTTGCCGGGCGGCGCGCCTCGAAGCCGCCGTGAATCCCGGAGTGGAAAAACGCAGCGCCACGGTCGTCCCCGCCATGCCGCGCGGGGCGCATCGCCGGGGGCTTTTTCTTCCTCCTTTTTCTGTCAGTGAGAGAAGAAATCCCAGCGCCTTTCCATGCCAGGAACTTTACAAATGAAGGCCCAAACGATCCATCGGACTCGTCTGAAAACGAGGCTTGCGCCGGGCACGCCGAAAAGGGCGTGGCCCGTGCCGCAACGGCACCGGACCACACCCTGGAAACGCAAACGGCCCGTGCTCGCGCGGGCCGTGCGTGCGGCTTACTTCTCCCCTTGCACCACCACCTCGACGCGGCGGTTGGGTGCGTTGCAGGCGATCAGCGCATCACGCGAGCGGCCCGGCGGGCAGAACACCGCCTGCTCCGCGCTGCCGACGCCTTCGGACACCACGCGCTCCGTGGGCAGGCCTTCGCTGGCCAGCAGCTGGCCGACCGTGCGCGCGCGCTGCTCCGACAGGCGCTGGTTGTCGGCCACCGAACCGATCGGGTCGGCATGGCCGCGCACCGCGATGCGGCTCACGCCGTCGGTGGAATGCGCGCGGATCTGCGCGGCGGCCTTGGCCAGCTCTTCACGGCCCTTGGGCGAGATCGCGGCGGCGTCGCCGCGGCCGAACGCGAACAGCGCGTCGGTGCTCAGCGAGTAGCGCGCCTTCTCGACCAGCGGCGCCGGCGCGGCCAGTTCCCTGCAGGGCTGCACGGCGCTCGCGCGGCTGATCACGTGACGCTGCTCGTGTGCGCCCGCCAGCATGCGTTCGGCGTCGGCGCGGCGGTAGGGCACGGGCGAGCCCGAGCCGTCCTGCTCCGACACGGCCACGAACACCGTCTTGCCGCCTTCGAGCTCGGCCCGCGTGCGGGGCTGCGACTTGCCCTCGTAGGTGGGCGCATCGCCGAGGTAGGCCTCGACCGAGTGGTTGCCCGGGGCCACGCACAGGCGCGTGAAGGTGTTGGGCAGCAGCGCGGCATGGAACTCGCCGTTCACGTACACGTGCGCCGCACCGGGGCGCTGGCCGGCGGCCGAGGTGCTGACGGGGCGAAAGAAGATCACCTGGGCCTGGTCGGCCGCTGCAGCGGGCACGGCACGGTAGGCCGGCTCCTGCCGGACCGCAGCAGCGCCCGGCTTCTGCGGTTGCTGGGCCTGCGCCGCGGTCGCCGCCAGCACGCCCAGTGCCAGGAGTGCGGCGGCGCGGACGCCGCGGTAGGAGAAAAGAAAAGTCGAAGGAAGCAACGAGGACATGAATGGCTCCGGGTGCCCCGCACGGGGCACGCATGAAAAATGAATGAGAAAAAAGTGGGGCCCGACGCCGCGGCCGGGCGACAGGCCCCGTCGGCTTAGAGGATGGTCACGTGGACCTTGTCCTCGACCAGCAGCTCGGCTGTGCCGGCCAGGTTGGTGTAGACGTGGTACGTCACGCCGCCCACCGTGGCATTGCTGCCCTGGGTCCAGCCGTCGTCGCCGTGGGTGCCGCCGAGCAGGTCGACTTCGCCGTTGGCGCCGTTGACCAGCATCTGCACCTTGCCGTCGGCCACGACCATGTCGCGCGCACCGCCGGCCAGCACGTCGTGCGTGCTCAGCGCCAGCGTGTTGCCGCCCGACCCGAGGTCGAACTTCTCCACGCCCTGCACCTTCGGTCCGAGGGCCGACAGGTCGATGTGCATCGCCTTGCCGTCCATCACCAGGGTGTCGATGCCCAGGCCGCCGTCGATGTGGGCGAAATCGCCGCTGTGGACGCGAATCGTGTCGTCGCCCGCGCCGCCATGCACCACGTCGCCCGTGCCGACCTTCAGGAAGGTGTCGTTGCCCGCGCCGCCTTCGAGGCGGTCGGCGAAGCCGAGCCTGGCGATGAACGTCTCGTCGCTTTCGGTGTAGACCTGGGCCGGGCTGTCGATGATGTTGTCGTCCGTCATCTCCACAGGTTCGAAGACACCGAAGGTGCCGGCGGGGTAGGCCCAGAAGTGACTGGTCTTGTTGACGGGGACGGAGACAAAAGTCGTCAGGTTGCCCGCAGCATCTTCGAACGCCACCTTGATCGGGATTCCCGCCGGGATGGGGAGGTCCCGCCACACGCTGGTGGTCGTTCCATCCCTGTGGCCCTCGGTGACCTGGAGGTAGTAGTCCTTCTCGATGTTGTTTTCGACGTAGCGAATGACGACCCGAGCCGCGTCCTTGACCCCGGGATTCTGAGCGACTGGAATGTCGAGGGCCCACCAGTACCACAAGTGGGCGTACGACAGATAGATGCCGCCCTGGGCAAGAACCGGCGGTGTCGTATCCACCGTGAACTCGAACGCACCCGAGGGCGCACTCGTGTTGCCCGCCTGGTCGGCCCCCGCCACCGTGATGCTGTGCGCACCTTCGCCCAGCGCCTTGGCCGGCGTGTAGGTCCAGTTGCCCGAGGCGTTGGCCTGCACGCGGTCGATCTCCACACCCTTGTCATAGATGATCACGGTGCCGTTCGCATCGGCCTTGCCACTGAAGGTCGGCTTGGCGTCGTTGGTGGTGGTGCCGCTGGCAATGGCGCCTGTGATGGCCTCCACGTCGTCGACCACCGACACGATGGTCGGCTTGCCCGGCGGCGTGGTGGCCACCGTGAAGCCGAAGGCATCCGACGCCACGCTGGCGTTGCCCGCCTTGTCCACCGCCGTCACGGTGATGGTGTGCACGCCATTGCCCAAGGCCATGGCCGGCGTCCAGCTCCAGTTGCCCGACGCATCGGCCTGCACCTGCATGAGCTTCACGCCCTTGTCGTAGATGACCACGGTGCTGTTGGCCTCGGCCTTGCCCGAGAAGTCGGGGCGCGCGTCGTCGGTGGTGCCGTTGAGCGCCACCTTGCCCACCACGCTGCCCACGTCGTCCATCACCGACACGATGGTCGGCTTGGTCGGTGCGGTACGGTCGACCGTCAGATCGAACGCAGCGGTCCTGGCGCTTTCGCTGCCGCCCGCCGGCGTCACGCTGGCACGCAGGCTGTGCAGGCCTTCGCCCAGCGGCGTGTCCGGCGTGTAGCTCCAATTGCCACTCGCGTTGACCACGGCCTGGCCCAGCAAGGTGTTGCCGTCATAGATCTTCACGGTGCCGCCCGCGATGGCCTTGCCCGTCAGCGTCGGGGTGGTGTCGTCGGTGAAGCCGCCGTTTGCAATGGGGCCGGTGATCGCACCCGCATCGTCCATCACCTGGTCGATGCTGATCTGCAGCGTGACCGCCACGCCTTGCTGCACCAGCAGGTCGGCCTTGAAGCCGGAGTGCTGGTACACCTCGTAGACCACGCCGCCGACGGTGACGTTGGCGCCCTTGACCCAATCGCCCGGGTCGGTGCCGTTGGGCAGCACGTCCATCAGCGAGACCTTGTCGCCGGCATTGCCCTTGACCATCATCTGCACGCGGCCGTTGGTCACGAACTGGTTCATGGCGCCGTTTTCCATCACGTCGGCCAGCGACAGGGCGAGCGTGTTGTTGCCCGTGCCGGTGATGTCGATGATTTCGACCGAGCTGACCTTGTGGCCGAGCGCGGTGAGGTCCAGCACCTGATTGGCGCCGGTCAGCTTGAGCGTGTCGGTGCCACCGTTGCCGGAGATCGCCGAGTCGGCCAGGTGCTTGATGTCGGACACGACGAACTCGTTGTTGCCCAAGCCGCCATGCAAGGTGCCCACCGATGCAGCGGTGAGGGTCTGTGATGCCGCGGGATCCTTCAGGCCTGCGCTGGTCCAGTACTGCGATGCATTGCCGGCCGGGTCGACCATGGCCGCGGAGATGTCGGGCAGAGGCGGGAGGGCGCTCAAGTTGTCGATCCAATGCCCCTCCAGATCGCCGATCGCCGTCACGACGAAATGGCCGATCGTTTTTCCGGCTGGCGCTTCAAAGGAAAACTTCTGCCAGTTGCCAGCTGCCGCCGGGAGAGATCCCAGAAGATTGCCCGACACGTCATAGAACTTGATGTCGCCCGTGCCGTTGTGGCCGTACATGAAGAAGGAGACCGCGCTCTTTCCACTCGAGAACTGATAGCTTGTCGTGAAGTTGGCATTGCTCCCACCAGGCATGAGAACGCGGCCGTCCAGAGTGCCGCCAGTGATCTTCATCTCGGAAGAGGAGGTGATGGTCACATCGCCAGTCGTCAACGACAGCCCCACCGCTCCCGAGGGAAGATCATTGAACTTGATCATCGCGGGATTGGTGATCAACGCCTTTCCTGCCGCAATGTCGGTCGCGGTCAGCGTGTACTCGTAATAGTCGCCGCCCAGTTTCAGGCTGATCTTGTGGCCCGCGGCCACGTTGGCGGCGTTGAACTGCACCTCCAGGTCGGTGCCGACCTGGACCACCTTGGTCGGCGCCACAGGCGCCGCAGCGTCCAGCGCCATCGCCTGCGATTGCACCGCGCCCACGTTGCCGGCGGCGTCCACCACCTGCGTCTGCACCGTCCAGTTGCCTGCGTGGCTGCTGTCGTCCTGCGCACTCCAGGCGGTGCCCGAAACGAAGGCCGCCTTCCAGGTCACGCCGCCATCGGTGGAGACCTGCAGGGTCTCGCCCGCACCGAGCGCAGCGGACAGCTTGCCCTGCAGCAGGCGCCCGGCGCTGCCGTCATTGGTCAGGTAGTCGGCTTCGCTGAAGCCGCTGTCCTTGCCAATGACCGAGACCGTGGCCGTCTGCGTCGGCGCCACCGTGTCCACGGTGAAGCCGAACGCATCCGACGTCGCGCTGGTGTTGCCCGCCTTGTCCACGGCCGTCACGGTGATGCTGTGCGCGCCCTGGCTCAGTGCCGTGGCCGGCGTCCAGGTCCAGTCGCCCGAGGCATTGGCCGTCACCTTGGTGAGTTCGACGCCCTTGTCGTAGATGACCACGGTGCTGTTGGCCTCGGCCTTGCCCGAGAGCGCCGGCCGGGTGTCGTTGGTGAACCCGTCCTTGCTCACGTTGCCGGTCACCGGGGCCACGTCGTCGACCACCGACACGATGGTCGGCTTGACCGGTGCCAGCGTGTCCACCGTGAAGCCGAACGCGTCCGACGCCACGCTGGTGTTGCCCGCCTTGTCCACAGCCACCACGGTGATGTTGTGCGCGCCCTGGCTCAGTGCCGTGGCCGGCGTAAAGGTCCAGTCGCCCGAGGCATTGGCCGTCACCTTGGCGAGCTCGACGCCGTTGTCGTAGATGACCACGGTGCTGTTGGCCTCGGCCTTGCCCGAAAGCGCCGGCTTGGTGTCGTTGGTGAACCCGTCCTTGCTCACGTTTCCGGTCACCGGGCCCACGTCATCGACCACCGACACGATCGTCGGCTTGGCCGGCGGCGTCGTGTCCACCACGAAGTTCCAGCTGCCGCTGGCCTCGCTGGTCTGGCCCAGCGGGCTGGTGGAGGTGGCGGTGATGCCGTGCGCGCCATCGGTCAGGCTGGTCGGGGGCGTGAAGCTCCACTTGCCCGAGGCGTCGGCCACGACCTGGCCCAGCAAGGTGCTGCCGTCATAGAACTTGACCGTGTGGTTCGCCTGCGCCGTGCCCGCCAGGGTCGGCCTCGCGTCGTCGGTGGCTTCGCCGGGTTGCAGCATGTGCGGCGTGCCCACATCGTCGAACACGCTGTCGATCACGGGTGCGCTCGGCTTGTCGGTAACGACGTTGACGGTGTAGCGCCCGGTCGGCATGGTCTCGTTGCCGGCAGCATCGCGCTCCACGAGCGTGAAGGTGTTCGGGCCGGCGGCCAGCGGGGTGTCGACCTGGAAAGTCCATTGGCCGTTTTCTCCGATGGTGGCCTGCCCCAGTTCGCGGGTGCCGGCGGCATCCCTGACCATCACGGTGACCGTGTGGCCGGGCACGCCAGTGCTGATGCCGCTGAGCAGCGGATGTGTGTCGTCGGTGGTGGCGCCGGAGGCCACGTTGCCGGTGACGCCGCCCACGTTGTCGGCGACGCCCGTGATGGCCAGTCGGCTGGCGTCGGGCGGGGTCACGTCGATCTCGAAATTGAACGCGGGCGAAGGCGCGCTCTCGTTGCCGGTGCTGTCGCGCGCGACGATGGTGATGGCGTGCAGGCCTTCGAGCAGGTCGGTCGAGGGCGTGAAGGTCCAGGTGCCGTCTTCGGCGACTTCGGTGGTGCCGATCTCGGTGCCGTTGTCACGGATGACGATGGTGTCGCCCGGCGTGCCCTGGCCGCGGAATTCGGGTTGGCGGTCGTCGGTGACGCCGCCGGGGGCGATGCTGCCCAGGATGTCGCCGGCGTCGTCGGCGGCGCCGCCCACCGAAGGAGGAAGGGGCGCGAAGGTCGATGCGCCTGCGCTGATGGCGGGGGCGATGGTCGCGTGGGGGGTGACGTTCGTCTGTTCGAATGTCATGAGATTCCTATGCTCTGAAATGGGAAAAAGAAGACCGGATCGGCATGCGAAGGAACGCCATGCGATCCGGTGTTTTCTTTGAGGTGACCTACTCTAGAAATCGCCGTCGGGCCGGGCCATCGGACGAATCTGAAAGCCGGGTACGAAGGCGTAGGTCGGTGCCGAAATCGCGCACAAAGTCGTCGACAACGGCACAGGTCCAAAAGAAACGCGGCAGCCGCACCGGCAGCTGCCGCGTCATGCGCGGCGCTGCTGTCGCGCCGCGTTGCCGATCTACGGCCTTACAGGATGGTCACGTGGACCTTGTCCTCGACCAGCAGCTCGGCCGTGCCGGCCAGGTTGGTGTAGACGCTGTACGTCACACCGCCTACCGTGGCATTGCCGCCCTGGGCCCAGCTGTCGTCGCCGCCGAGCAGGTTCACGTCGCCGTTGGCGCCGTTGACCAGCATCTGCACCTTGCCGTCGGCCACGACCATGTCGCGTGCGCCACCGGCCAGCACGTCGTGCGTGCTCAGCGCCAGCGTGTTGCCGCCCGCGCCCAGGTCGAACTTCTCGACGCCCTGCACCTTCAGGCCGAGGGCCGACAGGTCGATGTGCATCGCCTTGCCGTCCATCACCAGCGTGTCGACACCCAGGCCGCCATCGATGCGTGCGAAGTCGCCGCTGTTGACGCGGATGACGTCGTCGCCCGCACCGCCATGCACCACGTCGCCCGTGCCCACCTTCGTGAAGGTGTCGTTGCCGGCGCCGCCTTCGAGGCGGTCGGCGAAGCCGAGCCTGGCGATGATCGTGTCGTCGCTCTCGGTGTACGCCTGGGTTGCGTGTTCGCGCACCTGCCCGTCGGCATTCGCATGTTCGGGTGCATCTGCCGATGCGAGGCTCAAGGTCTTGGTGCTGGGGACAACAATGCCGGACCAACTGATTTCATCGATCGTGATGCCAGTGTCTCCCCATGCCCCCCCTTCCTCTCCAACGGTGATCGTCATGTACGCCACGGCTTTGCCGACAGGAGGCGTGAACGAATAGGGTCTCATGGCTTCATAAAAAGAAGGGATGTCGTGCGAACCCAGCATTGCGCCCGTGGCATCGTAGTACTTGGCGCTTGCCAGGGTTTGAACTGCATACACCTTGTACTGCACGCTTTCCGTCTCCCCGAAGTCGAACCGCGTGGTCGAAACAGGACACAACAGCAAGCTTTTCTTACCCGCCCCGAGATGGACCGAAATGACCTCTTGGAGATTCATCTCACCACGTCCCTTCTCCAAAAGAGTAATCTGAAGGCCACTGGGCGCAGTGAATTTCGTCCCTTCCAAGAAAACGTGCGGAGCCATCGTCTCGAAGTTCTCGTTCAAGCTTGCGCCCCCCCCGATTCCAAGCCCGAAAGAGTCCGAGTTTGGACTTTCATTTCCCGCTCGGTCGCTCTGTGTCGCGGTGAAGCTGTGGTTGCCCAGCGCCAGGTCGTTGACCGGGGTCAATGACCACTTTCCGTCACTGCCCACTGTCGCGGTACCGATCACGGTACTGCCGCTCTTGACGGTGACCACGGCGTCGACTTCACCCGTCCCACTCAGGGTGGGTCGCGTGTCGTCGGTGGTGCCGCCATTGGGCACGTTGCCTTGGGAAGCGCCCACATCGTCGTACGCACCGGTGATCGTTGGCGCGCTGGCCGGAGGCGTCGTGTCCACCGTGAACCCGAACGCCGCCGAAGGCACGCTGGACACGCCCGCCTTGTTGATCACGATCGCGCTGATGCTGTGGCCGCCGTCGGCCAGCGGGGTCGCCGGCATGTAGGTCCATTTGCCCGAGGCATCGGACTGCACGCGCGTCACCTCCACACCGTTGTTGAAGACGATGACGGTGCTGTTGGCCTCAGCCTTGCCCGTGACCAGGGGCAGGGAATCGTCGGTGAAGTCACCGCTGTACAGGTCGCCCTGCTCGCCGCCCACGTCGTCGTACACCGACACGATGGTCGGCTTGGGCGGCGGCGTGGTGGACACCGTGAAGCCGAAGGCATCCGACGGCGCGCTGAGGTTGCCCGCCTGGTCGACGGCCTTCACGGTGATGGTGTGCACGCCGTTGTTCAGCGCCGTCGTCGGCGTCCAGGTCCAGTTGCCCGACGCATCGACAGGCACGCGCTTGACCTCCACACCCTTGTCATAGATGACCACGGTGCTGTTGGCCTCGGCCTTGCCCGTGAAGACGGGGCGCGGATCGTCGGTGACGTCGTTCAGCTTCAGTTCGCCCTGGATGCTGCCCACGTCGTCGACCACCGACACGATGGTCGGCTTGGCCGGCGGCGTCGCGTCGACGGTGAAGTCGAAGGCGGCCGAGGGCGCGCTCACGTTGCCTGCGGCGTCCGTAGCGGTCACGGTCACGTTGTGCGGGCCGTTGCCCAGCGCCGTGGCCGGCGTGACGCTCCAGTCGCCCGCGGCGTTGGCCGTGGTCTCGCCCAGCAGCGTGCCGCCGTCGTAGACCTTCACGGTGCTGCCCGGCTCGGCCTTGCCCTTGAACTGCGGCCGGGTGTCGTCGGTAACGCCGCCCTGCGCCACGTTGATGGTGATGCTGCCCACGTCGTCGAGCACCGCCACGATGGTCGGCGCGCCCGGCGCGGTGAAGTCGACGGTGAAGTCGAACACCGCCGTCTTCGCGCTTTCGCCGTGCGCCGCCGTGGTCACGGTGGCGCTCAGTTCGTACGCGCCTTCGCGCAGCGCGGTGGACGGTGTGAAACTCCAGTCGCCGTTGGCGTCGGCCACGACCGAGCCCAGCACGGTGGTGCCGTCGTACACCTTCACGGTGCCGCCCGGGGTGGCCTTGCCGTGCAGGGTCGGGGTGGCGTCGTCGGTGACGCCGCCCTTGGCGATCTCGCCGAGGATGTCGCCGGCGTTGTCGGTCGCGCCGGCGATGCTGACGGTCGCGGGTTGCGCATCGACGGTGAAGTCGATGGCCGCGCCCGGCTGGCCCACGTTGCCGGCCACGTCGGTCACGGCATTGCTGAAGCTGTGCGCGCCCGGTGCCAGCGGCGTTTCGGGCGTGAAGCTCCAGTCGCCCGTGGCGTTGGCCTGCACCTTGCCGATTTCCTTGCCGTCGTCATAGATGACCACGGTGGCGTTCGGCTCGGTCTTGCCCGCGTAGGTCGGGGTGTCGTCGTCGGTGATGGTGCCGCTGGTGATCGGCCCCTTGATCTCGCCGGCGTCGTCGCTCAGCGTCGCGACCGAAGCCGCGGGCGGCGTGTAGTCGGTGGTCAGCACGAACTCGGCCGAAGGCGTGCTCGTGTTGCCGGCCTTGTCGGTGGCGGTGACGGTGAACTTGTGTTCGCCCTCTGCCAGCGGCGTGGTGGGCGTGTACACCCAGTTGCCGTTGGCGTCGGCCACGACCGTGCCCAGCTTGGCGCCGTTGTCGTTGATGGTCACGGTGCTGCCGGCTTCGGCCTTGCCCGAGAGCGTGGGCGACGGGTCGTCCGTCACGCCGCCGTTGACCAATGCACCCTGCTTGGCGCCCACGTCGTCTGCCGCCGCATCGATGCTCGGCGCCGTCGGGGGCACGGTGTCCACGGTGAAGCCGAAGACCGAGGTCGGCGTGCCCGTGTTGCCCGCCAGGTCGGTGGCGGTGGCGGTGATGGCGTGCGCACCCTGGCCCAGCTCGGCCGTCGGCGTGAAGGTCCACGAACCGTCGGCCTTGACCACGGTCTGGCCCAGCAGGGTCGAACCGTCGTACACCTTCACGGTGCTGCCGGCCTTGCCCGTGCCCTGGATTTCAGGGCGCGTGTCGTCGGTCGTGCCGTTGAGCACGATGCCGCCCTTGATGGCACCCTGGTCGTCCACCAGCGCGCTGATCTCCAACGTGCCAGGGATGATGTCCACGATCAGGTTCAGCGGAGCGCTTTGACCGCTCGAGTTGCCCGCAGGGTCCACCACCTCGGTGGTGAGCGCATGCGAACCGTTCGCCAGCGGCGTGGTCGGCGTGAACGTCCAGTCGCCGTTGCCGTCGACCAGCGCGCTGCCCAGCAGCGTGCCGTTGTCGTAGACCTTCACGGTCGCGCCCGGCTCGGCCTTGCCGTTGAAGGTGGGCTTGGTGTCGTCGGTGGTGTCGCCATTGGCGAGCGGCCCCGTCTTGGCACCCACGTCGTCGAGCACTTCGAGACCCGTCACCGGGCCCGGAGGCGCGGTGTCGACCACGAAGTTCCAGATGCCGGTGGCGTCGCTGGTCTGGCCCACGGAGTTCGTGGCCGTCGCGGTGATGTCGTGCGGGCCGTCGGCCAGCGCGGTCTCGGGCGTGAAGCTCCACTTGCCCGAAGCGTCGGCCACGACCTGGCCCAGCAGCGTGGCGCCGTCGTAGACCTTGATGGTGTTGCCGGCCTGCGCCGTGCCGATGATGGTCGGCTTGGCGTCGTCGGTGACTTCGCCCTTTTGCAGCATGTGCACCACGCCCACGTCGTCCTGCACGTTCTGGATCACGGGCACGCTCGGCGGCACGCTGTCCAGGGTCACGGTGTACGGCGCGCTCGGCGCGGTCTGGTTGCCCGCCGGGTCCATTTCGATCGCGGTGAACTCGTTGCTGCCTTCCAGCAGCGGCGTGCTCACTTGCAGCGTCCACTTGCCGTCGGCGCCCACGGTCGCGCGGCCCAGCTCACGGCTGCCCGTGCTGTCCTTGACCGTCACGATGATGGTGTCGCCGGCCGTGCCGGTGCCGCTGATGACCGGACGGCTGTCGTCCGTCGTCGCGCCCGAGGCCACGTTGCCCGTGATGCCGCCCACGTCGTCTTCCACGCCCGTGATGGCCAGCATGCTGGCGTCCGGCGGCGTGTAGTCGGTGGTCACCACGAACTCGGCCGAAGGCGCGCTCGTGTTGCCCGCCTTGTCGGTGGCGGTGACGGTGAACTTGTGTTCGCCTTCCGGCAGTGGCGTGGTGGGCGTGAAGCTCCACTTGCCTTCGGCATCGGCCGTGACCTGGCCGAGCACGGCGCCGTTGTCCTTGATGACCACGGTGCTGCCCGCTTCGGCCTTGCCGGTCAGTGTCGGGGACGGGTCGTCCGTCACGTCACCGCTGACCAGCGGCTCCTGCTTGGCGCCCACGTCGTCCGTGACCGATTCGATGGTCGGTGCGGTCGGTGCGACGGAGTCCACCGTGAAGTTGAACGCCTGGGTCGGCTGGCTCGTGTTGCCCGCCTTGTCGGTGGCCGTGGCGGTGATGGCATGCGCGCCTTCACCCAGGTCGACCGTGGGCGTGAAGCTCCACGAGTTGTCGGCCTTGACCACGGTCTCGCCCAGCAGCGTGGCACCGTCGTACACCTTGATGGTGCTGCCGGCCTTGCCCGTGCCCTGGATCTCGGGACGCTTGTCGTCGGTCGTGCCGTTGGCGGCAATGGCACCCTTGATCGCGCCCTGGTCGTCCACCAGCGTGCTGATCGAGACTTCGACCTTCGAGGTGTCCACGAGGATGTCCAGTGCCGGACCCTTGCCGCTGGAGTTGCCAGCGGGGTCGACCACTTCCGTGCTCAGCGAGTGCGCACCGTCGCCCAGCGGCGTGGTGGGCGTGATGCTCCAGTTGCCGTTTTCGTCAGCCACGGCTTCGCCGATCTTTTCGTCGCCGTCGTACAGGTTCACGGTCGCGCCCGGTTCGGCCTTGCCCTTGAATTCGGGTTTGTTGTCATCGGTGGTGTCACCGCTCTTGAGCGGACCTTGCACCGCACCCACGTCGTCCAGTGCTTCCTGGCCCGTGACCGGGACCGGAGGCACGGTGTCGACCACGAAGTTCCAGATGCCGGTGGGCTTGCTGGTCTGGCCCACAGGGTTGGTGGCCGTCGCGGTGATGTTGTGCGCGCCGTCGGCCAGGTTCGTGCCCGGCGTGAAGCTCCACTTGCCGCCAGCGTCGGCCACGACCTCACCGATCTGGGTGCCGTTGTCGTAGATCTTGACGGTGGTGCCGGCTTGCGCCGTGCCGATGATGGTTGGCTTGGCGTCGTCGGTGACGTCGCCCTTTTGCAGCATGCCCGTCTTCGGGCCTGCATCGTCCTGCACGTTCTGGATCACCGGCTCGCTCGGCGGCACGCTGTCCAGGATCACGGTGTAGGGTGCGCTCGGCACGGTCGCATTGCCCGCCGGATCGACCTCGATCGCGGTGAACTCATTGCTGCCTTCCAGCAGCGGCGTGGTCAGCTGCAGCGCCCACTTGCCATCGGCGCCCACGGTCGCTTCGCCCAGCTTGTGGGTGCCCGTGCTGTCCTTGACCATCACGACGATGGTGTCGCCGGCCGTGCCGGTGCCGCTGATCAGCGGGCGGCTGTCGTCCGTCTTGCTGCCCGAAGCCACGTTGCCTTGCACCAGGCCCACGTCGTCGGCCACGCCGGTGATCGCGAGCTTGCTGACGTCAGGCGGCGTGTAGTCGGTGGTCACCACGAACTCGGCCGAAGGCACGCTCGTGTTGCCCGCCTTGTCGGTGGCGGTGACGGTGAACTTGTGTTCGCCCTCTGCCAGCGGCGTGGTGGGGGTGTACACCCAGTTGCCGTTGGCATCGGCCACGGCCGTGCCCAGCTTGGCGTTGTTGTCGTACACGGTCACGGTGCTGCCCGCTTCGGCCTTGCCCGACAGCGTCGGGGACGGATCGTCCGTCACGCCGCCGTTGAGCAATGCACCCTGCTTGGCGCCCACGTCGTCTGCCGCTGCGTCGATGCTCGGCGCGGCCGGTGGCACGGTGTCCACCGTGAAGTTGAACGCCTGGGTCGGCCCGCTCGGGTTGCCGGCCTTGTCGGTGGCCGTGGCCGTGATGGCGTGCGCGCCCTGGCCCAGATCGGCCGTTGGCGTGAAGGTCCACGTGCCGTCGGCCTTGACCACGGTCTCTCCCAGCAGGGTCGCACCGTCGTACACCTTCACGGTGCTGCCGGCCTTGCCCGTGCCCTGGATCTCGGGGCGTGCATCGTCGGTGATGCCATTGGTTGCGATGGGGCCCTTCACGGCGCCCTGGTCGTCCACCAGCGTGCTGATCCGCAGCTCACCAGGGATGGTGTCCACGATCAGGTTCAGCGGATCGCTGTGGCCACTCGAGTTGCCCGCCGGGTCCACCACCTCGGTGGTCAGCGCGTGCGAACCGTTCGCCAGCGGCGTGGGGGGCGTGAAGCTCCAGTCGCCATTGCTGTCGACCAGCGCGCTGCCCAGCAGCGTGCCGTTGTCGTACACATTCACGGTCGCGCCCGGCTCCGCCTTGCCCTTGAATTCGGGCTTGTTGTCGTCGGTGGTGTCGCCGTTCTTCAGCGGACCTTGCACGGCGCCCTCGTCGTCCAGCACTTCCAGGCCCGTCACCGGGCCCGCAGGCACGGTGTCGACCACGAAGTTCCAGATGCCGGTGGGTTGGCTGGTCTGGCCCACGGGGTTGGTGGCGGTGGCGGTGATGTTGTGCGTGCCATCGGCCAGGTTGGCTTCGGGCGTGAAGCTCCACTTGCCCGAAGCGTCGGCCACGACTTCACCGATCTTGGTGCCGTTGTCGTAGATCTTGACGGTGGTGCCCGCTTGCGCCGTGCCGATGATGGTCGGCTTGGCGTCGTCGGTCACATCGCCCTTTTGCAGCATGCCCGTGTGGATGCCCACGTCGTCCTGCACGTTCTGGATCACGGGCGCGCTCGGTGGCACGCTGTCCAGGATCACGGTGTACGACGCGCTCGGTGCGGTCGCGTTGCCTGCGGGGTCCACTTCGATGGCGGTGAACTCGTTGCGGCCTTCCAGCAGCGGCGTCGTCACTTGCAGCGTCCACTTGCCGTTGGCGTCCACGATCGCCTCGCCCAGCTTGTGGTTGCCCGTGCTGTCCTTGACCATCACGATGATGGTGTCGCCGGCCGTGCCGGTGCCGCTGATCGCGGGACGGCTGTCGTCGGTCTTCTCGCCGGAGGCCACGTTGCCTTGCACCAGCCCCACGTCGTCGGCCACGCCGGTGATCGACAGCTTGCTGAAGTCAGCCGGCGTGTAGTCGGTGGTCAGCACGAACTCGGCCGAAGGCGCGCTCGTGTTGCCCGCCTTGTCCGTGGCGGTGACGGTGAACGCGTGCGTGTCTTCCGTCAGCGGCGTGGTGGGCGTGTACACCCAGTCGCCGTTGGCGTCGGCCACGACCGTGCCCAGCACGGCGCCGTTGTCGTTGATGGTCACGGTGCTGCCGGCTTCGGCCTTGCCCGAGAGCGTGGGCGACGGATCGTCCGTCACGCCGCCGTTGACCAATGCACCCTGCTTGGACCCCACGTCGTCCAGGGCCGATTCGATGCTCGGCGTGGCCGGCGGCGCGGTGTCCACGGTGAAGTTGAACGCCTGCGTCGGCTCGCCCGTGTTGCCCGCCAGGTCGGTGGCGGTGGCGGTGATGGCGTGCGCGCCTTCACCCAGGTCGGCCGTGGGCGTGAAGGTCCACGAACCGTCGACCTTGACCACGGTCTCGCCCAGCAGGGTCGCGCCGTCGTACACCTTGACGGTGCTGCCGGCCTTGCCCGTGCCCTGGATCTCGGGGCGTTTGTCGTCGGTGATGCCGTTGGCGGCGATGGCGCCCGTCACGGTGCCCTGGTCGTCCACCAGCGCGCTGATCCGCAGTTCGCCAGGGATGGTGTCCACGATCAGGTTCAGCGGATCGCTTTGACCGCTCGAGTTGCCCGCGGGGTCCACCACCTCGGTGGTGAGCGCGTGCGAACCGTTCGCCAGCGGCGTGGAAGGCGTGAAGCTCCAGTCGCCGTTGGCGTCGACCGGCACGCTGCCCAGCAGCGTGCCGTTGTCGTAGACCTTCACGGTCGAACCCGGCTCGGCCTTGCCCTTGAACTCGGGCTTGGTGTCGTCGGTGGTGTCGCCGTTGTTCAGCACCCCTTGCTTGCCGCCCACGTCGTCCAGCAGCTGGACGGTCGCCGGATCGGGGGCCTTGGTGTCCACCGAGAAGTTCCAGATGCCGGTGGCGGGACTGACCACGCCCACCACGTTGGTGGCCGTGGCGGTGATGTTGTGCGCGCCGTCGGCGAGCGCCGTCTCGGGCGTGAAGCTCCACTTGCCTTCCGCGTCGGCCACGACCTGGCCCAGCAGCTTCGTGCCGTCGTAGACCTTGACGGTGCTCCCCGCCTGCGCGGTGCCGATGATGGTCGGCCGGGCGTCGTCGGTGACGTCGCCCTTTTGCAGCATGCCCGTGTGGATGCCCACGTCGTCCTGCACGTTCTGGATCACCGGCATGTTCGGCGGCACGGTGGTCAAGATCACCGTGTAGGGCGCGCTCGGTGCGGTCGCATTGCCCGCCGGGTCCACTTCGATGGCGGTGAATTCGTTGTTGCCTTGCAGCAGCGGCGTGGTCACCTGCAGCGTCCACTTGCCGCTGGCGTCCACGGTCGCGCGGCCCAGCTCGCGCTCGCCCGTGCCGTCCTTGACCATCACGATGATGGTGTCGCCGGCCGTACCGGTGCCGCTGATCGCGGGACGGCTGTCATCGGTCTTCTCGCCCGAGGCCACGTTGCCCGTGATGCTGCCCTCGTCGTCTTCCACGCCGGTGATCGCCAGCTTGCTGTAGTCGGCCGGCGTGTAGTCGGTGGTCAACACGAACTCGGCCGAAGGCGCACTCGTGTTGCCCGCCTTGTCGGTGGCGGTGACGGTGAACGTGTGCTTGTCTTCCGTGAGCGGCGTGGTGGGCGTGTAGCTCCAGTTGCCTTCGGCATCGGCCACGGCCGTGCCGAGCACGGCACCGTTGTCCTTGATGGTCACGGTGCTGCCGGCTTCGGCCTTGCCCGAGAGCGTGGGCGACGGGTCGTCCGTCACGCCGCCGTTGACCAGCGGGCCCTGCACCAAGCCCACGTCGTCCAGGGCCGATTCGATGCTCGGCGTGATCGGGGGCACGGTGTCCACGGTGAAGTTGAACGCCTTGGTCGGCTCGCTCGTGTTGCCTGCCAGGTCGGTGGCGGTGGCGGTGATGGCGTGCGCGCCTTCACCCAGGTCGGCCGTGGGCGTGAAACGCCACGAGCCGTCGGCCTTGACCACGGTCTCGCCCAGCAGCGTGGCGCCGTCGTACACCTTGATGGTGCTGCCGGCCTTGCCCGTGCCCTGGATCTCGGGGCGCTTGTCGTCGGTATTTCCGTTGGGAGCGATCGGGCCCTGGACGGCGCCGTGGTCGTCCATCAGCGTGTTGATTTCCAGCTTGCCCGGAATGCGGTCCACGATCAGGTTCAACGGCTCGCCCTGGCCGCTCGAATTGCCCGCGGGGTCCACCACCTCGGTGGTGAGTGCGTGCGGCCCTTGCGCCAGCGGCATGCTGGGCGTGAAGCTCCAGTCGCCGTTGGCGTCGACCAGCGCGCTGCCCAGCAGCGTGCCGTCGTCGTACACGTTCACGGTCGAACCCGGCTCGGCCTTGCCCTTGAACTCGGGCTTGTTGTCGTCGGTGGTGTCGCCGTTCTTCAGCGGCCCCTGCACCGCGCCCTCGTCGTCCAGCACTTCGAGGCCCGTCACCAGGCCCGGAGGCGTGGTGTCGACCACGAAGTTCCAGATGCCGGTGGGCGTGCTGGTCTGGCCCACGGGGTTGGTGGACGTGGCAGTGATGTTGTGCGTGCCGTCGGCCAGCGCCGTCTCAGGCGTGAAGCTCCACTTGCCTTCCGCGTCGGCCACGGTCTGGCCCAGCAGCTTCGTGCCGTCGTAGACCTTGATGGTGTTGCCCGCTTGCGCCGTACCGATGATGGTCGGCTTGGCGTCGTCGGTGACCTGGCCCTTCTGCAGCATGCCCTGGAGCACGCCCACGTCGTCCTGCACGTTCTGGATCACGGGCTCGCTCGGCGGCACGCTGTCCAGGATCACGGTGTACGACGCGCTCGGTGCGGTCGCGTTGCCCGCCGGGTCGACTTCGATGGCGGTGAATTCGTTGTTGCCCTGCAGCAGCGGCGTGCTCACCTGCAGCGTCCACTTGCCGTCGACGCCCACGGTCGCTTCGCCCAGCTTGCGGGTGCCCGTGCTGTCCTTGACCATCACGATGATGGTGTCGCCCGCCGTGCCGGTGCCGCTGATGACCGGACGGCTGTCGTCGGTCTTCTCGCCCGGGGCCACGTTGCCTTGCACCAGACCCACGTCGTCGGCCACGCCGGTGATCGCCAGCTTGCTGGCATCGGGCGGCGTGTAGTCGGTGGTCAGCACGAACTCGGCCGAAGGCGCGCTCGTGTTGCCCGCCTTGTCGGTGGCGCTGACGGTGAATTTGTGCTCGCCTTCGTTGAGCGGCGTGGTCGGCGTGTAGCTCCAGTTGCCTTCGGCGTCGGCCACGACCTTGCCCAGGAAGGCGCCGTTGTCATTGATGGTCACGGTGCTGCCCGCTTCGGCCTTGCCCGACAGCGTGGGCGACGGATCGTCCGTCACGCCGCCGTTGACCAATGCGCCCTGCTTGGCGCCCACGTCGTCCAGCGCCGATTCGATGCTCGGCGCGGCCGGCGGCGCGGTGTCCACGGTGAAGTTGAACGGCTTGGTCGGCTCGCTCGTGTTGCCGGCCTTGTCGGTCGCGGTCACGGTGATGCTGTGTGCGCCGTCGGACAGGGCCGTGCCGGGCGTGAAGCTCCACGAGCCATCGGGCTTGACCGTCGTCTCGCCCAGCAGGGTCGCGCCGTCGTACACCTTGATGGTGCTGCCGGCCTTGCCCGTGCCCTGGATCTCGGGGCGCGCGTCGTCGGTGTTTCCGTTGGGGGCGATGGCGCCCTGGATCGTGCCCTGGTCGTCCATCAGCTTGCCGAGGGTCACGACGCCAGGAATGGCATCCACCACCACATTCAGCGCATCGCCCTGCCCACTGCTGTTGCCGGCTTGGTCGACCACTTCGGTGGTGAAGGCGTGGTCGCCGCTGGTCAGCGGCGTGGTGGGCGTGAAGCTCCAGTCGCCGTTCTCGTCCACCAGCGCTTCGCCGATCTTGGTGCCGTTGTCGTACACGTTCACGGTGGCGCCCGGCTCGGCCTTGCCGCTGAAGGTCGGGAGGTCGTCGTCGGTGGTCTCGCCGTCCTTCAGCGCGCCCACCTTGCCACCCACGTCGTCGGTCACGACGAGGTCGGTGACCTGCCCCGGCGGCGTGGCGTCGACCACGAAGTTCCAGACGCCGGTGGCGTCGCTGGTCTGGCCCACGGGGTTGGTGGCCGTGGCGGTGATGTTGTGCGTGCCGTCGGCCAGGTCGGCTTCAGGCGTGAAGCTCCACTTGCCATTGGCGTCGGCCACGGTCTGGCCCAGCAGCTTGGTGCCGTCGTAGACCTTGATGGTGTTGCCCGCTTGCGCGGTGCCGATGATGGTCGGACGGGCGTCGTCGGTGACCTGGCCCTTTTGCAGCATGCCCGTTTGCGGGCCCACGTCGTCCTGCACGTTCTGGATCACGGGCACGCTCGGCGGCACGCTGTCCAGGATCACGGTGTAGGGCGCGGTGGGCGCGGTGTGGTTGCCCGTGGGGTCCATCTCGATGGCGGTGAACTCGTTCTTGCCTTGCAGCAGCGGCGTGCTCACCTGCAGCGTCCACTTGCCGTCGGCGTCCACGATGGCGCGGCCGAGCTCGCGGCTGCCCGTGCTGTCCTTGACCGTCACGATGATGGTGTCGCCGGTCGTGCCGGTGCCGCTGAGCAGCGGACGGCTGTCGTCGGTCTTGCCGCCCGAGGCCACGTTGCCCGTGACTTCGCCCACGTCGTCGGCCACGCCCGTGATCGCCAGCTTGCTGGCATCGGGTGGGGTCACGTCGATCTCGAAATCGAAGGGGTCGGAGGGCTTGCTCTCGTTGCCGGCCGGGTCGCGCGCGATGACGGTGATGGAATGGTCGCCCTCCTTCAGGTCCGTCGACGGCGTGAAGGTCCAGGCGCCGTTCTCGTCCACTTCGGTGGTGCCGATCACGGTGTCACCGTCCTTGATGACGATGGTGTCGCCCGGCGTGCCTTCGCCATGGAACTCGGGCTGGCGGTCGTCGGTGACGCCGCCCGGGGTGATGGGGCCCTGGTACTCGCCCATGTTGTCGTTGGCGCCGCCCACCTGGGGCCGCTCGGGCGCGGTGATGTCGACTTCGAATTCGAACGGGTCGGAGGGCTTGCTCTCGTTGCCCGCGGGGTCGCGCTCGACGATGGTGATGGAGTGCTCGCCCTCGCTCAGGTCGGTCGGCGGCGTGAAGGTCCACACGCCGTTCCCGTCCACTTCGACGCGGCCGATTTCCTTGCCGTGGTCCAGCACGATGATGGTGTCGCCCGGCGTGCCCTGGCCGTCGAAATCGGGGCGCTGGTCGTCCGTCGCGCCGCCCGGGGGCACGCGGCCCTTGATGGGGCCCACGTCGTCGATGACGGCGCCGGGGCCTTCGCTGCTGCCGCCGTTCCACTCGGGCTTGGTCGGTGGCGTGGTGTCGACGGCGAACTCGAACGGATCCGAAGGCTCGCCTTCACGGCCGGCCGGATCGCTCTCGGTGATGGTGATGGAATGGTTGCCCTCGCTCAGGTCCTTCGGTGGCGTGAAGTGCCACGCGCCGTTGCCGTCCACAAGGGTCTTGCCGATTTCTTTGCCGTTGTCGTACATGGTGATGGTGTTGCCGGGGGTGCCGGTGCCGAAAAAATCAGGTCGCGTGTCGTCGGTCTGGCCGCCGGGTTGGATCTGGCCCTTGATGGGGCCGACGTCGTCGTAGGCGCCGCCAATGCCGTCGAAGCCGGGCTTGCCGGGAGGACGCACGTCGGGCGGGGGCATCACGGGCGGAAGGCTCGGCGCGGTATCGCCGTCGCTGCCGCTGGCCGCGGCAATGGCGCCGAGGCCGAGCGCGGCCAGGCCGCCGGTCATCAGCAGGGGCAGCATGCCGCCGAAGAAATCGTTGCCACCGGCCGCTTCGGTGCCGGCCAGGTACGGCGCACCCGCGCCGTACGAATCGCCGCCCAGCGCCACGGGTGCCGACTGGCCTTCGGCCAGCGCGTAGATGTCGCCCGCGCCGTCGGTGCGCGCGTACGCATACAGCTGGCCGTCTTCGGCCACGCCGTACAGGCCCACGGGTTCCGATTGCGCGTAGTAGCCCTCGAGCACCACGCCCGGGCTCGTCTCGCCTTCGAGCGTGATCTGCAGGTCGTTGCCCACGCGCGTGAGCGTCACGTTCTCGGGCGCAAAACCGTCGTCGCCCTTGAGCAGGTACTTCGCGCCCTTCTGGACCTTGATGCGGACCGGCGCCTTGCCGTTCGCTGCCGCTTCCACCGTGTGATCGATGTTCCTGCCGTTGCTGTTGACGACGACCTTCGTCTTCTTCGTTGCCATGTGATTCCTAGTGCTTGCTGAATGAAAAACGGGACCGCAGCGGCACGCGCACGCGCGGCGCCAGCTCATACGGTTTGTTGACCGATGACTTTAGGAAGACGGTCCCGTTCCATCCATCGGACGAGTCCGAAAGCGGGTGCGACAAACATAGGCACAGGGCGAAACTGTGAACAAAGCCCCTGGGAGTTCGTACAAAGCACAAGGCCCTTGCAAGTCGACGACTCGCAAGGGCCTTGAAGAAGACAGCGCCGCAGCGCGAAGCGGTCAGCGTCCGAGGTCTTTGGCGGACACGCCGCCGATGCCCCAGTTTTCCTTGGGCATGTCGTGCAGCCACACGCGCACGTTCTCCTTCGGCGCGTCGACGGCCTCGACGATGGCGCGGGTCACTTTCTCGATCAGCGCGCGCTTCTGTTCTTCGGTGCGGCCTTCGATGAGGTAGATCTGTGCAAAGGGCATTCGTGTACTCCTGCTGTGTGCTTCAGTGGTTGATGCAGATCAGACGAAGCGCAGGCCCACGCTGCCCATGCCCTGCACCTTCAGCGTGACGGCATCGCCCGCCTGCACGGCCACGGCCTCGGTGATGCCGCCCGAAAGAATCAGCGTGCCCGCCGGAATCTCCTCGCCGCGCGCGCCGAGGTGGTTGGCCAGCATCGCAATGGCCGCGGCCGGGTGGCCGAGCACGGCGGCACCCGCGCCGAAGGCCACGGGCTGGCCGTTCTTCTCCAGCACGATGCCGACGGTGCGCAGGTCGACCTCGCTCGCGGGCACGGCGCGTCCGCCCACCACGAAGCGCGAGGCGGAGGTGTTGTCGGCCACCACGCTCTTCAAGTCGAACTTGAAGTCGCGGTAGCGGCTGTCGATCACCTCGATGCCGGGCAGCACGAAGTCGGTGGCCGCGAGCACGGCGCCGATGTGGCAGCCCGGGCCGCTGAGCGCGCGCTTGGTGACGAACGCGATCTCGGGCTCGACCTTCGGATGGATGAGGTCGCTCACCTTGCACTCGCCGCCTTCGGGCAGCGCGTAGTTGTCGGCCATGAAGCCGAAGACCGGCGTGGTCACGCCCATCTGCTTCATCTTGGCGTGCGAGGTGAGCCCGGCCTTCAGCCCGATGATGCGGTGGCCGCGCGCGAGCTTGCGGCGGCGGATCTCGTTCTGGATGGCGTAGGCATCGTCCCAGTCCATCTCGGGATGCTCGTTGGTGATCTTGGGCGTGTCGCGCGCCTCGAGCTCGCAGGTCTCCAGGTGCTCGGCAAGCGCGGCGATGGTGTCTTGGCTGAGCTTCATGCCGCCACTCCTTCCTGTTGTTGCAGCGCCGCCTGGCGTGCGCGGGCCAGCGTGATGGCCGTGTCTTCGATCATGTCTTCCTGCCCGCCGACCATGCCGCGCCGCCCCAGCTCCACCAGGATCTCGCGCGCGGGCACGCCGTACTTCTTCTCGGCGCGCTTGGCGAACAGCAGGAAGCTCGAGTACACGCCCGCGTAGCCCAGCGTGAGCGAGTCGCGGTCGACGCGGATCATGTGGTCCATGATCGGCACCACGCGGTCCTCGGCCACGTCCTGGATGCGGAACACATCGACACCGGTCTCGATGCCCATGCGGTCGCACACCGCCACGAACACCTCCATCGGCGTGTTGCCCGCGCCCGCGCCCAGGCCTGCGGCCGCGGCGTCGATGCGGTTGGCACCGGCCGCGACGGCCGCGACCGAGTTGGCCACGCCCATCGCGAGGTTGTGGTGGCCGTGAAAGCCCAGCTCGGTGTCGGGCTTGAGCGCCGCGCGCACCGCGCCGATGCGCGCTGTGACGTCGTCGGGCAGCATGTAGCCCGCCGAGTCGGTCACGTAGATGCAGTTGGCGCCGTAGCCTTCCATGAGCAGTGCCTGGCGCACCAGCGTCTCGGGCGAGGCCATGTGGGCCATCATGAGAAAGCCCACCGTGTCCATGCCGAGCCGGCGCGCCATGGTGATGTGCTGCTCGGACACGTCGGCCTCGGTGCAGTGCGTGGCCACGCGCACGGTGTGCACGCCCAGGCCGTGCGCCATGCGCAGGTGGTCCACGGTGCCGATGCCGGGAATCAGCAGCGCCGACACCTTGGCCTGCTTCATGAGCGGGATCACGGCGCCCAGGTACGCCTCGTCGGAATGCGCGGGAAAGCCGTAGTTGACCGAGCTGCCGCCCAGGCCGTCGCCGTGCGTCACCTCGATCAGCGGCACGCCCGCTTCGTCGAGCCCGCAGGCGATGTGCGTCATCTGTTCGAGCGTCATCAGGTGGCGCTTGGGGTGCATGCCGTCGCGCAGCGTCATGTCGTGCAGGGTGACACGGCGGCCCTGCAGATTCGTCTTCGTCGTGGTGGTCATGGGGGTGCTCCTAGGCCACGGCGGGCTCGGGTTGCGGGAGGCTGGCGAGCATCGCTTCGGCGAACATTTCGGCCGTGCGCGCCGCGGCGGCGGTCATGATGTCGAGGTTGCCGGCGTACTTGGGCAGGTAGTCGCCCAGGCCTTCGACCTCCAGGTAGATCGACACGCGGTGGCCGTCGAAGACGGGCCCGTTCACGAGCTTGTAGCCCGGCACGTACTTGCGCACTTCGGCGATCATTTCGTGCACCGAGGCCGTGATGCGCGCCTCGTCGGGCGGGCCTTCGGTGAGGCAGTGCACCGTGTCGCGCATGATCAGCGGCGGCTCGGCCGGGTTGACGATGATGATCGCCTTGCCCTTGGCCGCGCCACCCACGCGCTCGACCGCACCGGCCGTGGTGCGCGTGAATTCGTCGATGTTCTTGCGCGTGCCCGGGCCGACCGAGCGGCTCGACACGGTGGCTACGATCTCGCCGTAGGCCACCGGCTGCACGCGCGACACCGCCGCCACCATCGGAATGGTGGCCTGCCCGCCGCAGGTGACCATGTTGACGTTGGCCGGCCGCGCACCGCCCGCCATGAGCAGGCTCTTGAGGTTGACCGGCGGCACGCAGAACGGACCGATGGCCGCCGGCGTGAGGTCGATCATGAGCACACCGAGCGCGTTGAGCTTGGCGCTGTTCTCGGCATGCACGTAGGCGCTGGTGGCGTCGAACGCGATCTGCACGCCGTCGGCCTGCACATGCGGCAAGAGGCCGTCCACGCCCTCGGCCGTGGTCTTCAGGCCCATCTCGCGGGCGCGCTTCAAGCCGTCGGATTCGGGGTCGATGCCCACCATCCACACGGGTTCGAGCACCGGGCTGCGCTGCAGCTTGGCGAGCAGGTCGGTGCCGATGTTGCCGGGGCCGATCAGCGCGCACTTGATCTTGTTGGGGGTCGTCATGGGGTTGTCTCCTTCAGTGGAAGCGCACCGAGCAGCCGCCGAGGCCGCCGATCGAGACGCGGAAGTTGTCGCCCGCCTTGGCAGGGAACATCGCGGCGAGCGCGCCCGACAGGATCACCTCGCCCGCCTTGAGCCCGATGCCCAGCGCACCGAGCGTGTTGGCCAGCCAGGCGACCGCGTTCACCGGCGAGCCGAGCGCGGCGGCGCCCGCACCGGTGGCGATGATTTCGCCGTTCTTCTCCAGCACCATGCCGCAGGTGGCCAGGTCGATGCGGCGCGGATCGACCGCGTGGTCGCCGAGCACGAACACGCCGCAGGAGGCGTTGTCGGCCACGGTGTCGGCGATCTGGATCTTCCAGTCGCGGATGCGCGAATCGACGATCTCGAAGCAGGGCATCACGCACTCGGTGGCGGCCAGCACGTCGGCGTTGCCGATGCCGGGGCCCATGAGGTCGCGCTTGAGCAGAAAGGCGATCTCGCCCTCGGCCTTGGGCTGGATGAGCGTGGCGCTGTCGATCGACTCGCCCTCGCCGACGACCATGCCGTCGAGCAGGTAGCCGAAGTCGGGCTGGAACACGCCCAGCATGTTCATCACGGCGCGCGAGGTGACGCCGATCTTCTTGCCGACGACGCGCTCGCCGGCTTCGAGGCGGCGCGCGATCATGCGCTGCTGGATGCCGTAGGCGTCGGCGATGGTGATGCCTGCGTGCCGGCTGGTGAGCGGCTCCACGACGCTGCGCTCGCGCAGCGCGTCGTAGAGCTCGTCGCCGAGCCGCTGGATGAGGGTGGGGTCCATGGTGGGTTCTGTCCTTTGCTCTGTCTCGGGTGAATCAATCAATCGGTCAATCGGCTTCGTTGAGGAAGTCGCCGACCAGGCGGGCGAAGCGCGCGCTGTGCTCGATCTGCGTCCAGTGGCCGCAGCGGCCGAACACATGCAGCTGACTGCGGGGAATCCACTGGCTCAGCGTGAGCGAGGTGGCCAGCGGGATCACCTGGTCTTCGCGGCCGTGGATCAGCAGCGTCTCGTGCGGCAATGCGCGAATGGCGGCCTCTGGGCTCGCCATGGCATCGACCCAGCGCTGGCGCGGCGCGGGGAACATCGCGCCGAAGGTCTCCTGGAAACCGGGCCGCATGCTGGCCTCGTAGCGCAGCTGCGCGAGCTCGTCGGTGACGAGGGCGCGGTCGAACGCGAACACATCCATGATCCGGCGCATGTTCGCGAACGAGGGCGTGTAGCCCCACACGGCATCGAGCCCCGGCGTGATCGCGAAGGGCACGCCCACGCTGCCCATGAGCACCAGCCGGCGCACGCGGTGCGGCGCGCGGACGGCGAGTGCCAATGCCAGCGCACCGCCGAAGGAGTTGCCCACCACGTCGGCGCGTTCGATGTCGAGCGCGTCGAGCAGGTCCAGCGCCTGCCGCACCCAGGCGTCCATGGTGTAGGCCGCGCCGGGCACGCGCTCGGTGAAGCCGAAGCCGGCCATGTCGGGCGCGATCACGCGGCGCGTCTGCGCGAGCACCGGCAGCACCAGTCGCCAGTTGGCCCAGGCACTCACGCCCGGGCCCGAGCCGTGGATGAAGAGCACCGGTGCGCCCTCGCCCAGGTCGTGCACGTTGGTGTGGAACGCACCCGTGCGGATGCTGTTCGCGATTTCGGGGTTGCTCACCGCGGGGCCCTCACAGCTTGATGCAGACGTTGCGAAGTTCTGTGTAGAACTCGAGCGAATGCACGCCGCCCTCGCGGCCGATGCCCGACGACTTGGCGCCGCCGAATGCCGTGCGCAGGTCGCGCAGGAACCAGCTGTTGACCCAGCAGATGCCGACCTGCACCTGCCTGGCCACGCGGTGCGCGCGACCCAGGTTCTCGGTCCACACGGTGGTCGCCAGGCCGTAGTCGGTGGCGTTGGCCAACGCGATGGCTTCTTCCTCGGTGTCGAAGGGCGCGATGTGGCAGCAGGGGCCGAAGATTTCCTCGCGGATCACCGAGGCCGTCTCGGGCAGACCGGTCCAGATGGTGGGCTGCACCCAGTGGCCCTCGGCCAGCGCGCCGGGCATCGAGGGCACGCCGCCGCCGGTGACGACGGTGGCGCCTTCCTTCGCAGCCTTCGCGTAGTACGACAGCACCTTCTGCTGGTGCTCGCGCGAGATCAGCGGGCCGATGCCCACGCCGGCTTCTTCCGACGGCCCCGGCTTGAGCGCCTCGGCCCTGGCCTTGAGCGCCGCGACGAACTTGTCGAAGATCGGCCGCTGCACGTAGACACGCTCGGTGCCCAGGCACACCTGGCCGCAGTTCTCGAAAGCCGAGCGCGTGATGCCGGCCACGGCCTTGTCGAAATTGGCGTCGGCGAACACGATGCCGGCGTTCTTGCCGCCCAGCTCGAAGGACACGGGCCGCACGCCTTTGGCGGCCGCCCCCATGATGGCCTCGCCGGTGCGCGTCTCGCCCGTGAAGGTGATGCCGTCCACGCCCGGGTGCGTGGTGAGGAATTCGCCGGCCGAGTCGGGCCCGAAGCCGTGCACCACGTTGTAGACGCCGGGCGGGATGCCGACCGCGTTCATCACCTCGCCCAGCAGCGTGGCGGTGGCCGGCGTTTCTTCCGAGGGCTTGACCACCACCGTGTTGCCGCAGGCCAGTGCGGGGCCGACCTTCCAGGTCATGAGCAGCAGCGGCAGGTTCCACGGGCACACGACGCCGATCACGCCCAGCGGCGAGCGCACCGCGTAGTTCAGCGCCTGCCCGCCGTCGGGCGTCGTCATCTCGAAGCTCTCGGTGGGCACGTTCTTCACGATGTCGGCAAACACCTTGAAGTTGGCCGCGCCGCGCGGGATGTCGACGTGCGAAGCCAGCGCGTGCGGCTTGCCGGTGTCGGCCATCTCGGCCGCCAGGAAGTCGTCGAAGCGCCGGTTGATCTCGTCGGCCACGGCGTGCAGCAGCTCCGTGCGGCGCGCGACGCTCATGCGGCCCCACTCGCCGTTCAGTGCCGCGCGTGCGGCGCGCACGGCCGCATCGACCTCGCCGCGGCCGGCCTCGTGCACCTTGCCGATGACGCGGTTGTCCACGGGCGCGCGGTTGTCGAAGGTCTTCGTCGTGGCGACGAACTCGCCGCCGATGAAGTTCATGAACTGTTTCATCGCACCGTCTCCTTCAGGTCACCACGCTCAGGAAGTTCTCGTTGAGCTTGCGGTCGTGATAGAAGATCGCGCGCCCGAGTTCGTCGTCGGTCCACACCAGCGGCGGCTTGTCGGGGTAGAAGATGTAGCCGCCCGAGAACACCTCGTTGCGGTTGCCGCTCGGGTCGAAGAAGTAGATGGTTTCGCCGCGCGTGATGCCGTGGCGCGTGGGGCCGATGTCCAGCGACACGCGCTTCTTGGTGATGATGTCGGCCGCCTTGAGCACCTCGCCCCAGTTGTCGAGCAGGAACGACGCGTGGTGGAACTTGTTCTTCTCGGGGTGGCGGATGAACGCGATGTCGTGCGGCTTGGTCGAGCAGGTGAGAAAGGCCGCGATGTACATGCGCTCGGGGCCCGCCACCACGCTCTCGGCGAGCTGGAAGCCCAGCACCTCGGTGAACAGCTTCATGGTGCCGTCGAGGTCGTCGCCATACAGCAGGCAGTGGTCGAAGCGCGAAGGCGCCATGCCCTTGAGATCGTCGGGGTAGACCTCGGGGTTTTCATACGGCATGCCGTTGCCGACTTTTTCTTTCTCGGCGAAGAGCTCGATGGCATGGCCGGTGGGCACGGTGAAGCGAAAGCGCGGGCCGGTGCGCAGGTGCTCGCCGGCTTCGATCCACTGCATGTCGGTGGCCAGTCCGCTGGCCTTCAGGTCGGCCGCGAGCTGGTCGAGCGTGGCGGGCGAATCGACGCGAAAGCCCATGAAGTCCATGCCGGCCTCGTCGGCTTCGCGCAGCACGACGCTGTGGTGGTCGTGCTCGTCCCAGGCCTTGAGGTAGATGCGGCCCTGCGCATCGCGCCCGGTTTCGATCAGGCCCAGCACGTCGCGGTAGTGCGTGAGGGCGGCCCCGAGGTCGAGCACGCGCAGTTGCACGTGTCCGGGGCGAATGACGCCAGTGAGTGCCATGGAAGTCTCCTTTGGTGGGTGAGGGAAAGGTTCAGGTGGGGGAACGGGGAACGGCGGGTTGCGACGCGAGCAGTCGCCGCTCGATGCAGCGCGCCAGCTTCTCGACAGCGCGCAGGGCCAGGTCGCTCTGCGGGTACGCGCGGCAGGCCAGCACGTAGCCTTGGGCTTCTTCCTCGGCGCTGACGTGGCACCGGCTCATGCGCTCGCGGCGCACGGCGCCCGACTCGATGCGCACCTTGCACACGCCGCAACCGCCGCCGCGGCAGCCGACCGGGATGCCCTTGCGGCCGAGCTGCTCCATGCCGCCGAGCAGGGTCTGGTCGGCGCGGCACACGTAGTGCTCGTGGGTGTTGCCGATGGCGACGGAAAAGCGCATGACCGGCTCCACGTCACAACGCCTTGAAGAGCGGGCTGCGCGGCGCCGCGGACGCGGCATCGGCGGCGGTGAAGAATTTCTCGGTGTAGATGTCGCGCTCGAACAGGCGGCCCTGCATCAGCGTGGCGATGCAGGCCTCGGTCATCGGCGGCGGTCCGCACAGATAGGCCTTGTGGCCGCGGAAGTCGTTCGCGAAGTGGGCCTTCAGCGCCTCGTGCGCAAAGCCGCGCGCGCCAGGCCAGTCGCTGTCGGCCGGCAGGTCGGACAGCACGGGCACGTAGGTGAAGTTGAGGTGCCGCTCGGCGAGCTGCTCGAAGAGCGCGCGGTAGTACAGCTCTTCGGTGTTGCGCGCGCCCTGCACCAGCGTGATCGGCAAGGTGCAGCCTTCGGCCAGCAGGTCGAGCACCATCGACTTCGGGCTCGACAGGCCCGAGCCGCCGGCCACGAAGATCATCGGCAGGCCGGCCGACTTGCGCACGAAGAAGCGGCCGTTGGGTGCGGTGAAGCGCAGGCGCTGGCCCAGCTGCAGTTCGTCGTGCAGCCAGCCGGTGGCGCGGCCGTTGGGCACGCGGCGGATGTGCAGCTCGACGAGGTGGTCGTCGGGTGCGTTGGCGATCGAGAAGGCGCGCGCGCCCTCCACGCCCGGCACGTGCAGCATCACGTACTGGCCGGCCTGGAACGGCGCCGGCCGGTCGGTGCGCAGCCACAGGCCGCGGATGGTGGGCGTGAGCATGCGGGCCTCGACCAGCTCGGCGTCGAAGTCTTCCAGCGGCAGGAACTGCGCGTCGGGGTCTTCGTCGATCTCGGCCTCGATGACCAGGTCGGCCTGCGCCATCGCGCAGCACGCGAGGATCTTGCCGTCGTCGCGCTCGAAGTCCATGAGCGCGAAGTTGGACGCGTCGCCGTGCTCGCACTCGCCTTCGAGCACCTGCACCTTGCAGGTGCCGCACACGCCGTGGCCGCAGGCGTGCGGCAGCCACACGCCGGCGCGCAGGCAGGCGTCGAGCACGGTCTGTCCGTCGCGCGCCGCCACGGCCTGGCCGAGCGGCTCGATCATGATCTGGAAGCTCATGGCAAGGCCCTCCGGTACTCAGCTGAACGAGCCGCCGATGCCCGTGAGCCCGGGCGTGCGAAAGCGCAGCGCCGACTTGTGGACCAGGCCGTTGTCGGCCAGCGACTTCGCCGCGTCGGGCGCGAAGGGCTTGCCGGAGTCGAACCATTCGACCTTCGACCAGTCGACCTTTTCGAAGTCGGGGTGGCTGCCGTACACGCCGGGCAGCACGTCGCTGATGAGCGCGCCGAAGGGCATGGCCGCGGGCAGCGGCAGGCACACGGGGGCGCAGAAGAGCAGGTGGTCTTCCCAGCCGATGTAGAGCAGGCGGTTGCCGTGGAAGCGGTCTTCGCTGTCCATGACGGTGCCGGTGTAACCGGGGGCGAGTGCAACAACAGACATGTTGGTCTCCTTGTTTCGGGGTGAGCGCCGCCCACGCCGTGCGTGGGGCACGGCGGGAGCGCGGGGGTCGATGAGGGGTGG